>CACZPX010000158.1 GCA_902783095.1 uncultured Lachnospiraceae bacterium | reverse complement strand
GCCCTGAACCGGACCTTCATCTGCCTGCATTCGCTGGGATTCTTTTACAAACCGTGGTATAATATCCACGGTTTTATTGTTTACGGAGGTTTCCCATGAGAAAAGGGTTTAACAGACATGATATCTCGCGCGACGCCTGTCAGCTGACCGGCGGTCAGGCCAGGCGCGGCTACGACTGGTGGTGGCACTCCTTCACCGCCGTCAGCGAGACCACGGGCGAAGAGCGCGCCTTCTTTCTGGAATTCTTTTTGTGCAATCCCGCGCACGGCGGAAAGGCGCCCGTACTCGGCCAGCTGCCCCAAAACCGGGCCCGCGGCGCCGCGCCGTCCTATCTGATGGTCAAGGCCGGCACCTGGGGAAAAGACGCCGTCCAGCTGCACCGCTTCTTTGGCTGGGACGCCGTCACCGTGGCCCCCGGCACGCCGTTTTCCGTCTCGGCGGCGGACTGTTATCTGGACGAGCGGCACACCCGCGGCTCCGTCCGCATCAGCCCCAGGGACGCCGCGGCGCACCCGGAATGGATGTGCGGCGCCGGCACCCTCTCCTGGAACCTGCAGATCCGCAAGCGCACGGCCTTCAACGTGGGCTACGGCGCCGGCGCGCTCTTCCGCCGCCTGCAGGCCTTTGAGATGTTCTGGCACGCGGAGGGCATGCAGACGTATTACAAAGGGACCGTCACCTTTAACGGCGAACGCTTCCGGGTGCTGCCCGGCCGCTGTTTCGGCTACGCGGACAAGAACTGGGGCAAGGACTTCACCTCCCCCTGGGTGTGGCTCTCTTCCTGCGACCTGACCAGCGTCCGCACCGGAAAGCGTTTAAGAAACAGCGTGTTCGATATCGGCGGGGGCTGTCCCAAGGTGGGCCCCGTGGCCTTAAAGCGCAAGCTTCTGTCCGCCTTCTGGTACGAAGGCCGGCCGTTTGAATTCAACTTTTCCAAGTTCTGGACCGGCACGCGCACCCGCTTTGACTGCCGCGAAACGGACACGCAGGTCCTCTGGCACGTGGACCAGCGCACCTGGACCGACCGCATGGTCACGGATATCGTCTGCGACAAAAAAGACATGCTCCTGATCAACTACGAGGCGCCCGACGGCGCCAAACGGCACAACCGCCTGTGGAACGGCGGAAACGGCCGCGGCACGGTAAAACTCTATCACCGCGGGCGGCTGGTGGACGAGATCCGCTGCGCCCACGCCGGCTGCGAATACGGGGAGTACTGTTAAAGAATGCCACCCGCATGGCGGGTGGCAGGTTCTTTTTTATCATCCTTACCGGCTTTTCAGGTTCATGCATTTTGATATGACCTGCAAGCCCGGTCAGCAGCCGCAGCAGTATAAGAAAGCCGGAAGCGGCCAGGTACTTGCAGAGCTGCCCGTGCGGGGCGGACGTCTCCGCGTCTTCCCTGCTGCCGTGTGAGGACAGAAGGACCGTCCCCGCGTCCTCACACTTTTCTGCTTCTTTGTCAGCGGATCACTTCCCCGCCCTTGATCACGTGCGCCGGCAGGTGATACATCACGCTCAGGTCCTTTACCGGATCGCCGTCCACCGCGATAAAGTCCGCGTATTTCCCTGCTTTTACGGTGCCGATCATATCGTCCTGGCGGATGATCTTCGCGGAATCGACCGTGGCCTGCTTTAAGATGTCCTCGTTGGTCATCTGCAGCAGCTCTTTGCGCAGCCGGAACTCCCGCATGGGATCCGTCCGGTACAGGTTGAGTCCCACGTCCGTGCCCCAGCCGATCAGGATGTTTTTGTGGTTGTTGTAGGCGTTGCACAGCGACTCCGTGATGTGTCCGATCAGCGCGTGCATGCGCTTTCCGTTGTAGGTATCCGGCATCTCCAGGATCTCGTCGATCGCGTACAGCGTGTACACCAGCGCGGTGTCCAGACCGTTGTCGTCGATATACTTTAAGGTGTCCTCCGTGATCATCGACGCGTGCTCGATGGTGTGCACGCCGGCCTTTACGCACATGTCGATCGCGGTCGCGCCGTGCGCGTGCACCGATACGTAGGAGGAATTGCGCCGGGCCACCAGCACCGCCGCCTCCACCTCGTCGCTCTCTAAAAGGGGGTAGCCGGGCTCATTGGACGCCATCAGCAGAGAGCCGGAGCCGTAGAGCTTGATAAAATCGGAGCCGTTGGCAAAGTTTTTGCGCACGGCGTCACGGAAGCCGTCGGACCCGCAGGCGTAGATGTCCAGCGAATCCAGGTTGGTCCAGTTAGAAGAGATGATCGGACCGCTGGTGGTGATGCGCGGGCCCCGGATCTTCCCCTCGTTGACCATCTTCTTGATATACAGCGCGCTGCGGCAGTGCAGATCGCCCACGTCGCGGACCGTGGTGCAGCCGGCGTTCAACAGTTCCTGCGCGTAGCGGTAGGCGTTGAGCGTCACCGTGGGCTGCGGGGCCGCGTTGCCGGTGTAGATGTCCTCCATCTTCTCATAGAAAAGATGCGTGTGCAGGTCGACGATGCCGGGCAGCAGCGTTCTGCCCTCCAGGTCCAGGACCTCCGCGTCCGCCGGAAGCTGCGCCGTTTCCGGCAAAATCTCCCGGATGACGCCGTCCTCCACAACGACGCTGCCAGCCTCAAAGGCGGCGTCCTCGGTCAAAAACGGAACAAATCTGCAGTTTTTCAGTACCAGCATGGTTTTATCCTCCTCGGCTTTGATAGTTGTGCAGCAACTCAATTTTACCGAGTGGTGACAGACTATGTCTACCCTTTATTCAGTTTTGCGAAACTTATTGTACGTTATCCGTATCAACCATTCGTTACAGTTACTTGCTGTCTACTCATTTTCCGGAAGAGGCGGATAAAGAAAACTCTTCGCATCCTCTCCACCTTTGGTCTTTATATCGCAGATCATGCGGCCAACGCTCATCTTTTTTCCATAGTTACTGTCTATAAAGAACATGTATTCATAAATATTGTCTAAATCTTTTTTATAACAAACAACAACTTTCCATCCATTCACCCAAGGTATTTTTTCCGTTCTGGACGAATCAATATCTGCTTCTGATATTCCTTGCAGAGAAATGTATTCCTTAAAAGCTTTTTGACATAGTGTTCTTTGTACCGGATAATAATATATCCATTTCAAAACAGCCAAAAGAACTATTAAAAGTATTGCAATGAGGATTTTTTTCTTTCTCATCGACCGTATATTTTTCCGACTTGGTTTATGTTTTTGATGGCGCGGCTCAGATGATAAGGAAGAACATAATCATCGCCGGTTGCTTGTGAAGGTTTGATAAAATAATAGCACTGCCATACCAACTTAGAACAATATGTGGGATTTGTCTTTGTTAGCGGTGAAAACAGCTCATATTCTGCATTTGCATTTTTATTGATATAATTTGCAATCCCCCAGTTAGCAGCCGCAACTGCATAAGAATAAGTATTATGCCGATAAAACTTTGTCCATTTAGAAGAATTGTTTGTATAGCTATTCTTCCACTGCGCAAGGGTAATAGTCTCAGGATGATGATGCTTTCCTGCAATATGTAGTATTTTTGATGAAGAAATCGCAATCCCAGCATGGCCGGCGATTTTAGCTGAAACAGTGCCATTTGTCACTAAAACATCGCCTTTCATCATGGAGAAATCACCATCACCAGTTGGCGGAGTATTAGCATTAAGACCTATTCCATATTCTGTGTAAACACATGTGAAATCCTCTGTTTCGGATTCCAGAAGTTTTTCTAATCTTTCCGATTCCAGAACTGCTGATTGCCAAACATCATAAGAGACATCCTTGCCAAACCATCCCTCGCTAAGGTACTGGAGATACTCTTTATAACTGTCTGATAATTCTTCTTCAGCAGAAACAGATAGACAATTGAAGCAAAGACTCAAAGATAAAAAGCAAATAACAACACATTTTTTCATATATTATCCTCTTTCAAAATGATGTAACAGAAACATATCAAATTAGTTATCAGATATCAACAGGGATTTAAGATCAATGCAGCGATAATATATACAGATTCTTGGCAATTGTTGTATAATAGCAGGTTTGCTTAATCATTGTTCAGCATTCCTGTATGACGTAATTGTCCCGCGCATAAGCATCGTGCCATGTTTATGAGCCGCAGGGCCGGCTCTTCTAGTTCACGGAGCCTCGAGAACCCCGTCCCCGAGGTTCATGCGCTGCGCAGTGCTTCAGGCCTGCGCGCCATGTTCCAGAAAGCGGCAGTCCTGCGCCGAAAGCGGGCAGCCGGCCAGCCGCGCGTTCTCCTTTAACCTTGCCGGATCCTTTGTACTCATCACGGCAAACACGTTCATGGGGCTTCCCAGCACGTAGCGCAGCGCGATCTGCGCCACGCTGCAGCCGTCCCGCGCCGCCAGGGTCTCAGCCCGCTGCAGCCGCCGCATGTTTTCGTCACAGAGATAGGCGCGCTTTGCCGCGCCGTCCAGCAGGGTCTCAGCCGCCGCCGTGTCCCCGCTTTTAAAGCCGCCGCCGAAAAACCCGTGTCCCAGCACGGAGTAGGCAAACACCGGCAGGCCGCTTTGCACGTACCAGGCGCGCGCCGCCTCGTTTTCCGGCCCGGTCAGCGCCACGCAGGCGCCGCCCCAGGGGTCCGCCATCTGGCGGGCCGGCCCGTAGTAGGGACTGGACACGGAAAACCCTTCCAGCCCGTGCGCGGCCGCATAGCGGTTGGCCGCCTCTATGCGCGTGTGCGTCCAGTTGGACACCCCGAAGATCCCTATCTTTCCGGCGCGCTTTGCCGCATTCAGGGTCTCCAGCGTCTCGGCAAACGGCGTCTTCGGATCGTCCCGGTGCAGCAGAAAGATATCGATATGGTCCGTCTGCAGCATCCGCAGGCTCTGCTCCAATTCCGTCCCGATCACCTGCCGGTCCACGCGCACGCGTCCGTCGTCCCTCACGTTGCCGCATTTGGTGAGCAGCACGACGTTGTCCCGGTTGCCGCGCCGCGCGATCCAGCGCCCCAGCGAGGCCTCCGCCCCGCCGTAGCCGCGTGCGCAGTCAAAGGTGTTGATCCCGGCGGATACGGCCGCGTCAAGCAGCGCGTCCGCGTCTTCCCCCTGCAGCATGGGCCGCACGGCAGTGCCGAAAATGATCCTGGAAACGGGCTTTTTTAGCCCGGCGATATCCGCGGTCTGCATGTTGGTGCTCCTGTCTTTCGTCTCGTTACGGCGTTTCGCCGTCCGCCGGCTGCGGCTGTTCTCCGCCCGGCTGCACCGCCGTCCCGTCATTTTGCTGCGCCTGCTTTTCAAACGTGTGCATATAGTCCAGCGCGGTCTCCCAGGAGGTTTTCTTAACGCCGTTTTTGCGGTTCTCCTCCAGCATGGCGACAAAGCCCGCCATGTACGGCGGCGCGATCACGTTGATGTGCTCCCAGGAGATGATCACAAAGGACTCCTCGTTCTGCCCCAGCGCGCCAAGCAGCCAGGTGGGGCTGTTGTACAGCGGGCCGCCCAAAACCTGGACGGCGTCCTTGTCGACGATGTGCAGTTCGTCCAGCAGCGTGTCGTGGATCCAGTCCATCCCCCGCTGGTTCCAGGTCTTTCCCTCTTTGGTCAGAATGTAGATATTGATCATGGGGCTTCTCCTTTATATATGATACCCGGCCGCCCGCGCTCAGTCCTCTTCGGGCATGCCGTACGCCATCGCATGGTTATCGTACACCGGATCCCCTGTCACCTCGCGGATCACGCGGATCCCCTTGGGCAGGCGCACCGGCTCGTTCTCATCCCGCAGTTCGATCTCCATCACGGCCTGCTTTGTCCACTGCGGGTACAGGTCGATCTCAAAATACTGACTGTTCTCCGTCAGGCAGTACCGCGTCTTGCGGATGGGGCGCGCCGCGGGATCCGCCTGCATCAGCAGGCGCAGGTACTCGTCCCGCGTCAGGCGTTCCTCGATCTCCACCCGCGTCAGGTCGGTGAGCCTACGCTTTTCGGTGCGGAAATAGATGTAATGGCCGTCGCTGCCGCGCTGCCGCACGCGCAGTTCCTGCCCGTCTTCTCCCTTTAAATAGGTCTGGATGATCTCCACCCGTTCGCAGTTGGGCAGCTCCTTCAGCTTTTTTACGTCCGGATAACGGATCAGATACTTGCGCTCGGTCTCGCAGGGGACCGGCTCGCCCAGAAAGGCGGCGATCTCTGCCAGCAGGCGCTCCAGTTTCTGCTCAAAATCCGTGGAATTGTCGATCACGCGCAGATGCGGATGCCCGGTCCAGGCGGCGATCAGCGCGTCGTCAATGGCGGCAGCCTGCTCCGGCGTCTCGGTGCGCGCCTTATTGTTGGCCAGGGTATAGGCCTCCCTCGCCCCCTTGGCCGCCGTGACCAGGTGGAACACCGCGTCGTAGGAATCTCGCGCCTCCACCTCGCTGCTGCCCAGTTCCCGCAGCACCGCGGCAAAGTCCAGCGCGGACATGTAGGCCTTATTGTCCAGCAGGCCGCGGTCGCACACGATCAGCACCTTGTCCTCCCGCATCTGCTGTGCCGCCCGCAGGAACACCGTCTCCTTTTCCCGCTGCAGCCTTGCCAGGCACTTCTGAAACTCCAGCCCGTCTGCCATCGCCCACGGCGCCGCGCCGCCGGTGATGAGTTCCGTAGCCGTCTCCGGCACAAAGAGCACGGCGTAGCCGCGCTTGATAAAGGCGTTGCGGATCCAGCTCATGGCCGTGGTCTTGCCCGCGCAGGGACCGCCGGTGATCACGATCTTTGTGATCGCCTTGCGGGGCTTTTCCTCCCGCAGGGAGAGCAGCTCCTCCACCGGGACCCGGTAAAAGAGCGCCAGTCTGCGCAGCGTGTTCGTGGACGGCTTTGCGGCGCCCGTTTCCCAACGGGACACCGCCTTGTCGCTCACCTTCATCTCCCACGCCAGCTGGCGCTGCGTCAGGCCCGCCTGCTTTCGCAGTTCGTACAGCCGTTCTCCGAATCGATAGTCGTTCATGTTGGTGTTTCCTTGTTTGTTTTAGTGCCGTGAGATCCTTCGACTCCGTCCGCTGCGCGCTCTTCGCTCAGGATGACAAGGCGCGGTGTTCTTTCGTTTTCCCTGTCTGCCCGTCCAAAAGCGCCGCGGCGGGCAGGCTCACGGCCAGCATCACCGCGTCCGCAACAAAGGCCGCCATATTCTTTGCCGCGCGCACCGCAAAGGGCTGCGCGTACAGCAGGCACTCCGTGAGCGATTTGACCCCCAGTATCCCCACGGCCGTCGCCAAGACGATCAGCGCAAGATGCGCAAACGCCCGTACCGTACGCGGACGGATCTTAGCGCACAGCCGCAGCCCGCCGCCCAGCAGCACGCCGATCACCGCGTTTCCCAGGCTCCACCCGGGCATCCCGCGCAGGCCGCTCGTCAGCAGGCAGTAGATCACCACGCCGCCCGCGCCGACTGCAGCCCCCGCCGCCGGTCCGAAGCGGAAGCACCAGACCATCATCACCGCGTAGCCCAGGCACAGGTAATAGTTTTCAAATACCGGGACCTGCAGACACAGTGATAATACCACAAACAACGCGATTCCGACACCCAACAGGCTGATTTTCCGCACCGTTCCGCCGCGCTCCTCTTTGCTTCCTCCTTGCCGTGCTCCCATGACGCGCCTCCTTTTTCCGGCTCTTTGCCGCTGTGTTTTTCCGGGTCGGGGCGGTCTGTTTTTCTCTGGCCGGCCGCTCCCTCCCGCACCTCTACCCTATCAGCGCGCAAAAAGAGCGGCAAGCACCTGCCGCTCTCGTTTCGGTAGAATGTAAAGGAGACTCAGTGCATCGCACCCGTAACGTGAAAGCCGCTCTGTGCGGACAGGGCCAGCCGGTACGTGCCCTTGGACAGCCACAGGCGGATGCCCTCCTCGGAAACAGCGGTCCCCGTTCGGGAACAGACCTCCTGCCCGGTTTCGTCCAGTACCTTAACGGTGACCGGCTTGTCTCCCTCCAGCGTAAGGTCCAGGTAATAATTGTCCGCGTAGCGCACCGTAAAGTCCAGCCATTTCCCGTCCAGGACCGGCCGGTCCGTCGACGAGGCCTGCTGCTCCGTGGTAAAGACCGGCCGCAGGCTCTGCAAAACGGCGTTTGAACCCGCCCCGATCAGGATCACGACGATAAAAGCGAGCAGCAGCCTGCCGTCGTTGCGCCGTTTTCCGGCATCCGTGCGCCGCATGATCGCGACCCCGCGTAGCAGGAACGCGCTTTCGATCGCAAACGTCAGCATCAGGATCAGGGTGGGGATATTCGGCCGGCGGATCATCCGGACCAGAGAGATCACCGCAAGAAGTCCCACAACGATGCCGATCACCAGCGCGATGCGGGCCCAGCGGCGGTTCATCTCCCGCACGGACTCCCGGTCCGTGAAGATCTCATAGGCCTCCTCCGGCAGGGACGGATCGTAGCGTTTCCTGAAATAGTGCCAGCCGTTGAACGTGGAGTTGACGTATTCCCAGCCCTGTTCCCGGAACGTCTCCAGATAGCGCCCCATATTGTCGATCTTTCGAAAATCCAGCTGGTAGCGGTACCGGACGTTCGGATCCTGCTCAAAGGTGCTGGAAAAGCAGCCGCCCTTTACCAGCTGCCAGCCCTGTTCGGAGGCGCGGTTTAAGTCCTCGATCTCCTGCTCATAATTCCAGGCCGTATAGGCCTTAAAGGAACGTTTTGTCTTTCCCTGCATGGTCACACCCCCTCCGCATTGTTTAACATCCGCCGCAGCCGTTTAACCTCCGCCCGCAGGGCCTCCCGCCCGGCCTCGGTCAGCTGGTAAAGTCTTCTGCGCTCCTGCCCGGGCTCATTGGACATGATCTCGCAGATCCAGCCCTTCTTCATCATGTTGCCGGTGGCGCCGTACATGGTGCCGGAGCCGATGGTCACGTCCCCGCCCGAAAGCTGTTCCGTCATCTGCATGATGCCGTAGCCGTGATTTGCGCCCCTGGCCAGGCATAACAGGATGTAATAGTAGCTCTCTGACATCGGTTCGCTCTTTTTCACCTGTATCACCTCCCGATACGTCGT
>CACZPX010000157.1 GCA_902783095.1 uncultured Lachnospiraceae bacterium | reverse complement strand
TCCACAAAGGCCCTGGTGATCTCCCGCGCGCGGTCCGGGCGGAAGTCAAAAAAGATGATGGAATCGCCGTCATGGACGCGGCCGACGGGCCGGCAGCTGCGGTCCACCAGGACCGTGGGCTCTACGAACTCATCCGTCACGCCGGCGTCGTAGGAGGCCTGCAGCGCCGTGCGAAGATCGATGGCCGCAATGGCTTCCGTGCCGTCCGTGAGCGCGTCATAAGCGCGCTTTACGCGCTCCCAGCGCTTGTCGCGGTCCATGGCGTAGTAGCGGCCGGACAGGGTCGCCACGGTCGCGCACTGCAGCGCGGCGCAGGCGTCCAGAAGCTGCGTCAGGTATCCCAGGCCGGAGGTGGGCGGCGTATCGCGCCCGTCCAGGAAGGCATGGATAAACACGTGCGGCACGCCGCGGCGCTTTGCCATCTCCACCAGAGCGATCAGATGGTCGATGTGGCTGTGCACACCGCCGTCGGATAAAAGTCCCCACAGATGCAGGGCCGTGCCGTTTTTGACGGCATTGTCCATGGCCCGGATCAGCTCCGGATTTTCAAAAAAGTCTCCGTCCTGGATCGCCTTGGTGATCTTGGTCAGGTCCTGGTATACGATGCGTCCCGCACCGATGTTCAGGTGCCCCACCTCGGAGTTTCCCATCTGCCCGTCGGGCAGGCCCACGTCAAGGCCGCTGGCCGACGCCGTCGTATTGGGATACGCCGCAAACAGGCGGTCCAGATTGGGCGTGCGGGCAAGCTTTACGGCGTTGCCCGCGGTCTCATCGCGCAGGCCGAAGCCGTCCAAAATCATAAGAACGGTCGGCTTGTAATTCGTCCTTGTCATAAAAATCCTGTCTAACTCCTCAAGTCCATTATGCGTTTACGATTTTGGCAAAGTCTGGCTTTAAGCTGGCGCCGCCAACCAGGCCGCCGTCAATGTCGGGCTGGGCAAACAGTTCGGCGCAGTTGGCCGCGTTCACGCTGCCGCCGTACAGGATGCGGATGCTCTCCGCCGTCTCGGCGCCGTACAGCTCGCAAACCAGCGCGCGGATGCCCGCGCAGACTTCCTCGGCCTGCTCCGTCGTGGCGACCTTGCCGGTGCCGATGGCCCAGATGGGCTCATAGGCGATCACCAGATCCTTCGCCTGCTCCGCGGAAACGCCCAGAAGGGCGATCTTTACCTGCATGCGGATCCAGTCCATGGTCACGCCCTGCTCGCGCAGCTTTAAGCTCTCGCCGCAGCAGACGATGGGGGTCAGGCCGTGCGCCAGTGCGCACAGGACCTTTTTGTTCACGGTCTCGTCGGTCTCCGCAAAGTATTCACGGCGCTCCGAATGTCCCAGAATCACGTATTTGACGCCGGCGTCCGTGAGCATCAGCGGGGAGATCTCGCCCGTAAAGGCGCCCTTTTCCTCAAAGTACATATTTTCCGCGCCGATCTGCACGTTCGTCCCCTGCGCCGCTTCCATGGCCGGCAGGATGTCGATGGCCGGTACGCAAAACAGTACTTCCGCCTCCGCGCCCTTTACGCTGTCCGCGATCTCCGCCACAAAGGCCCTGGCCTGGGACGGGGTCATATTCATCTTCCAGTTGCCGGCTGCCAGTCTTCTTCTCATATCATGTCCCTCCTGCGCTCACATATCATCTGCGGCCGCCACGCCGGGCAGCTCCTTGCCTTCCAGATACTCCAGGGAGGCGCCGCCGCCCGTGGAGATATGGGTGATCTTGTCCGCAAAGCCCAGCTGATTGACCGCCGCGGCGGAATCGCCGCCGCCGATGATGGAGGTCGCCTCCGAATCGGCCAGCGCCTGCGCGACCGCAAAGGTGCCCTTGGCCAGGATCGGGTTCTCAAACACGCCCATCGGGCCGTTCCATACGGCCGTCCTGGCCTGCGCCACGCGGGAGGCGAACAGTTTGGCCGTCTCCGGGCCGATATCCAGGCCCATCTTGTCCGCGGGGATGGCATTGGAAGGCACCACCTGCACCGGGATCTCGGCGTCGATCGGATCCGGGAAGGCGTCCGCGATCACCGTATCCACCGGCAGAAGCAGTTCCTTGCCCAGGGTCTTTGCCTTCTCGATCATCTCCGCGCAGTAGGCGACCTTCTCGTCGTCCACCAGGGACGTGCCGGTCTCATAGCCCATCGCCTTCACAAAGGTATAGGCCATGCCGCCGCCGATGATCAGCGTGTCGCACTTTTCCAGCAGGTTGTCGATGACCTTCAGCTTGTCGGAGATCTTGGCGCCGCCTAAAATCGCGACGAACGGACGCTCCGGCTTTTCCACCGCATCGCCCAGGAAGCGGATCTCCTTCTGCATCAGGTAGCCCACCACGTTCGTCTTCATATATTTGGTCACGCCCACGTTGGAGCAGTGCGCGCGGTGCGCCGTGCCGAACGCGTCGTTTACGAACACTTCGGCCAGGGAAGCCAGTTCCTGTGAGAACGTGTCCACGTTCTTTTCCTCTTCCGGGCGGAACCGGGTGTTCTCCAGCAGCATCACGTCGCCGTCCTGCAGCGCGTCAGCGGCTTTTTTCGCGTTCTCGCCCACCACCGTATCGTCGGCGGCAAACACCACGTTCACGCCCAGCAGTTCGGACAGGCGCACCGCCACGGGCGCCAGCGAAAGCTCCGGCTTTACCGTGCCCTTGGGCTTGCCCAAGTGGGAGCACAGGATCACGCGGCCGCCGTCCGCCATCAGCTTTTTGATGGTCGGGAGCGCCTCCACGATGCGGATATCGTCGGTGATCTTCCCGTCCTTCATGGGGACGTTGAAATCACAGCGCACCAGGACTTTTTTGCCCTTAACGTTTATATCATCTACCGTCTTCTTCATAAAAGTGACCTCCTTGGATCATTGTTGCTCTAACTGAATAAATATATCACAAGCCCCACTCTTGTGCAACGGCAAGAATGGAAAAGGGGTGTGTGCCCGGAAGCACACACCCCTCTCTCGCCCTGTGACCGATCACTTGGTCAGCTGCGCGAAATGCTTGATCGTCCGCACCATCTGGCTGGTGTAGGAGTTCTCGTTGTCATACCATGCGACGCACTTGACCATGGTCTGGCCGTTGCCCAGCGGCATGCACTTGGTCTGCGTGCCGTCGAACAGGGAACCGTAGGTCATGCCGATGGTATCGGAAGAGACGATCTCGTCTTCGGTATAGCCGAAGGACGGGGACTGCGCGGCCTTCATGGCCTCGTTGACAGCCTTCTCGTCCACTTCGCCGTTCACGACGGCGATCAGCTGGGTCAGGGAACCGGTCGGGACCGGAACGCGCTGCGCGCAGCCGTCCAGCTTGCCGTTCAGTTCCGGGATGACCAGGCCGATAGCCTTGGCTGCGCCGGTGCTGTTGGGAACGATGTTGATGGCGGCGCTACGGGCTCTGCGGAGATCGCCCTTTCTGTGCGGGCCGTCCAGGATCATCTGGTCGCCGGTGTAGGCGTGGATCGTGGTCATGTAGCCTTTCTCGATCTTCGCCAGCTTGTTTAAGGTATCCGCCATGGGCGCCAGGCAGTTGGTGGTGCAGGACGCGGCGGAGATGATGGTGTCATCCGCGGTCAGGATGCCTTCGTTCACGCCGTAGACGACGGTGGGAAGGTCGTTGCCGGCCGGCGCGGAGATCACGACGTGCTTGGCGCCTGCGTTGATGTGCGCCATGGCCTTTGCCTTGGAAGTATAGAAACCGGTGCACTCCAGAACGACGTCCACGTCCAGTTCCTTCCACGGCAGATTGTTGGCGTCCGGCTCCTTGAACAGCGGGATGGACACGCCGTTGATGGTGATGGCGTTCTCTTCAGCCTTGATATCGGCTTCAAAACGACGCTGGGAAGAATCATACTTTAACAGATGCGCGATCATCTTGGGATCGGTCAGATCGTTGAACGCGACCAGCTCATAACCCTCGGCTACAAACATCTGGCGCAGCGCCAGGCGGCCGATTCTGCCCAGACCATTGATTGCAACTCTAACTGACATAAACACCTCCGAATATGAATTGATTTACTGTTTGCCCTTACTATACCACATTCCTCAAAAACTGCCACTAAAATTATTATCTATCCCGCCCGTAAACTTAAAAACCTGCGGAACATGGTCCGCAGGTCTGTGGCTTTCACGCCGTTTTGTCCTGATCCGGGGCATCGCTGCCGCTGGCAGGTCTGTCTATTCCGGCATCGGGCAGGAAGCAGGCATCTTGGAATACACCGGGATATAAAACGTCAGCGACGTGGAGGTGCGCAGTTCCTCCGAATAGGCTTTGCCCAAAAGCCAGCCCTCGTCCCTTGCCGCCGTGATATTGGTGCAGTACTGATGTTCCACGGCGTTGAACCGTTTCTTATAGAGCGTATTCTGTCCTCTGTCCAGATAGTTCTGCGCAAAATAGGTCGCGCCGCCGGTGATGGCCTTCTGTCTGGTGTTCCACGGCTTTCCGTAGGAAGTATTCTTCGAAGGATCTTTCATGCCGCTGGCATACCAGAGCGCGCGCTGCCAGGCGTTGTAGGTGCCGTCCGCGTAGCCGCCGATATAGAAATAATTGTAATAGCCCTTGCGGACTTCGGATGCGCCGGCAGGCAGGGCTACCGTCACCTCCGCTGTGCCGGAGATCGCAGGCTTTTCGGTGCCGTCGCTGCGCACCAGGCTCTGCCCCATTTCCTGCGTCATGATGGATACCAGTGCGATGGGGTTGAAGCCGGCTGCCTTCCCCGCGTTGTAGACCAGCTTGGGGTAGTTGACGACATCACCGTTCTGGTGCTCATAGGCCGTCTGGCTCAGCCACTCGCTGCCCATCGAGACCGCGCCTTTCTTAACGGCCGCCGTGGTCTGCGAGGCGTCAAAACCAAGGTCCAGGAACTGGAAAAAGCTCTTGCCGTCCGGATCCATAAAGTTGCGGGGATCCAGATAATAGGCAATGACAGCCTTGGAGGGAATGGTGCTGGTATACGAATCAAACCCCGTCGCATAGTAATAGCCGTCGGACTGTTTTGTGCCGTAAAACCTGGAATAATGGGTTTTGGAACGTACTTCATTCGAGAACCAGGATGCCGGATGTCCCTCGTCCAGGGCGATCAGACTTACGGCCGGCGTCCCGTACCAGGGGCTCGGGAGCAGGTTCACGTGGATCCCCGAACTGCTGTCGTTGAAGTCGAACATATACTGCTGATCCACGGCCGTTGTCCAGGAGAGCCCGGTATCGTAGGCCTTGAACGTCCAGTTCGGATACTTCGCGTGCAGCGCCTTCAGGCCGGGCAG
>CACZPX010000156.1 GCA_902783095.1 uncultured Lachnospiraceae bacterium | reverse complement strand
GTCCGCAAACAGCGCCTCTTCCCGGCCGTCCGGCTCCCTTGCCGCCGTTTCGGCCCCCTTAAGAAACGGTCCGATGCGCGAGGCGGGATCCTCCGAAAGGTCCGCGACCGTTCCCTGTGCGATCACGCGTCCGCCGGCCGCGCCGGCGTCCGGCCCCATCTCGATCAGCCAGTCGGCCTCTTTTAAAATCTGCGTATCGTGGTCCACCAGCAGCACGGAGTTGCCGTCCGCCACCAGGTCGTGCATCACGCCGGTCAGACCGACGATGTTCGCGGGATGCAGGCCGATGGACGGCTCGTCCAGCACGTAGAGCACCCCGGTGGTGCGGTTTCGCACCGCGCGGGCAAGCTGCATGCGCTGCCGCTCCCCGGTGGAAAGCGTGACCGCGGCGCGGTCCAGGGACAGGTAGGACAGCCCCAGATCCGTCAGGCGCTTCGCCACGGTCCGGAAGGAGTCGCAGATGCTCTTTGCCATGGGCTGCATGGCCTCCGGCAGGGAGTCCGGCACGCCGTCCACCCAGACGCAGAGGTCTTTTAAGGACATTTTGCAGGCCTCCGCCAGGGAGATGCCGCGCAGCCTTGGCGCGCGGGCCGCCTCCGACAGGCGGGTGCCGCCGCAGTCCGGGCACACCTCTTCCTTTAAAAACTTCTCCACGCGCTTCATGCCGGTCTCGTCCTTGACCTTGGCGAGCGCGTTGCGCACGGTCTCCATGGCGCTGTAGTAGGTAAAGTCCATCTCGCCGGCGCTCACGCTCTCCTTGTTCTTGGCGCGGTAAAAGATATGTTTTTTCACCTTGGGACCGTCGTAGACGATCTCCTTTTCCTCCTCCGTCAGCTCCGAAAACGGCACGTCGGTCCGCACGCCCATGGCGCGGCAGACGTCCGTCATCAGCGACCACATCAGCGAATTCCACGGCGCCACCGCGCCGCCGTCTATAGTCAGGCTCGGATCCGGCACCAGCGTGTCCCGGTCCACCGTGCGCACGGTGCCCGTGCCGCCGCAGCATTTACAGGCGCCCTGGCTGTTGAAGGCCAGTTCCTCGGCTCCGGGCGCGTAAAACCGCGCACCGCAGTCCGGACACACCAGTTCCTGCCCCGCGGCCACGGCCAGCGTGGGCGGCACGTAGTGCCCGTTGGGACAGCGATGGCTCGCCAGGCGGGAATACATCAGGCGCAGGCTGTTCAACAGCTCCGTTCCCGTGCCGAAGGTGGAGCGGATGCCGCCCGTCCCCGGCCGCTGGTGCAACGCCAGGGCCGCCGGGACGTACAGGACCTCGTCCACGTCCGCCTTTGCCGCCTGCGTCATGCGGCGGCGCGTATAGGTGGAGAGCGCCTCCAGGTAGCGGCGCGACCCCTCCGCGTACAGCACGCCCAGCGCCAGCGAGGACTTGCCGGAGCCGGATACGCCGGCCACGCCCACGATCCGGTTTAACGGCACGTCCACGTCTATGTTCTTCAGGTTATGCACCCGCGCTCCGCGGATCTTTATCCGCGCCGGCGCGTCGTTTTTTTCTGTCATGTTCGGTCTCTCTGGTTTTATGGTTTTTCTGCCGCGCGCATCCGCGGCAAAAGCGTTTTATCCGCGCCGCCCGCGCGCCTTTCAGGCGCTCAGGCCTGCAGCGCCGTGAGCACGGCCGTATTGACGATATCCTCCACGGAGCACCCGCGCGACAGGTCGTTGCAGGGCTTTGCCAGCCCCTGCAGCACCGCGAAGGCCTGCGCTTTTCCGATGCGCTGCGTGATCTTGTAGCCGATGTTGCCCGCCTGCAGATCCGGGAAGATCAGCACGTTTGCCCGGCCGGCCACGGGACTGCCCGGGGCCTTGGACGCCCCGACTTCCGGGACCAGGGCCGCGTCAAACTGCAGTTCTCCGTCCAGCAGCAGGTCTGGCGCCAGTTCGTGCGCCAGCGCGGTGGCTTCCCGCACTTTGGCGACCAGCGCGTGCTCCGCGCTGCCCTTGGTGGAAAACGAGAGCATCGCCACCCGCGGCTCTTCCACGCTGCAGAGCGTGCGCGCCGTTTCCGCCGTGGTGACCGCGATCTGCGCCAGCTCCCTTGCCGTGGGGTCCGGCACCACCACGCAGTCCGCGTACAGCAGCAGGCCGTCCTGCCCCAGGCTTTTATCCGGGCATTCGATCAGAAAGGCGGAGGAGACGATATCGGTCCCCGGCTTTGTCCGGATGATCTGCAGCGCCGGCCGCAGCATCTGTCCGGTGGTGTGCACCGCGCCGGACACCAGGCCGTCCGCGCCACCCGCTTTTACCATCAGCATGCCAAAGACCATGGGCTCGCGCACCTGCGCGGCCGCTTCCTCCGGCGTGAGTCCCCTGTGTTTTCTCAGTTGGTACAGCGTTTCCGCGTAGCCCGCCGCCCGGCCGTCCGTTTCGGGATCCGCCGTTTCCACGCCGGTCAGATCGGCGCCGGTCTGCGCCGCCGTCTCGCGGATCTTTTCCGACGCGCCCAACAGCACCGGCCGCGCCAGGCCCTCCCGCCGCAGGATCGCGGCCGCCTGCACGGTGCGGGGCTCGTCCCCCTCCGGGAAGACGATCGTCCTGCACAGGCCGCGCGCGGCCTCTTTTGCGCGTTCCATCATGCGCATGGTCATGGTTCTCTCCTTATTATATTCCGTTACAGGTCCAGCCCGGGGAAACCGTCCCACACGGGCTTTCCGCTGTAGGTCATGGCCGTTTCCTGCCCGCGCAGCACCTTTAAGACCGCGTAGGCCATGGCCTCCTGTTCCATCTCGCCGGGATAGACGCTCACGGGCGCGATAAAGCCGCAGCGTTCCTTGATCCCGGCGACAATATCGTCAAAGCGCATCAGGCCGCCGGTCAGCAGAATGCCGTCCACCTTTCCGCACAGCACCGCGCTCATGCTGCCGATCATCTTGCAGACCTGGTAGATGAGCGTGTTCCACACCAGCACGGCCTTTTTGTCCCCGGCCTCCACCTGCGCGTGGATCACGTCCGAATCCGCGGTGCCGAACAGGCTCACAAAGCCGCCCGCGCGCGAGCACATCAGCCGCACCTCCTCCACGGAATGCGCCTCGATATAGTCCAACAGCTGCAGCACCGGCACGCTGCCGATGCGGGTGGGCGTAAAGGCGCCTTCGCCGTCCGCGCCCATGTTGCCGTCCACCATGCGCCCGTGGTCGTGCGCGCTCACGGTGATGCCGCCGTCAATGTGTCCCACGATGAAATTGCAGTCCTCGTAGCGCTTCCCCAGCTTTTCCGCGTGGAACTGCGCCACGGCCTTCTGGTTCAATACGTGCGAGTGCGACACGCGGTACAGGCCCTTTATGCCGGTGAGCCGCGCATAGTCGCAGTACTCGTCCACGTTGGTGGGGTTTAAAGTGTAGGCGGGCCGGCCGTACTCCTTTGCGAACTGCCAGGCCAGCATCACGCCCAGCTTGGCGGGGTGCTCGCTGCCGCCCACGGCCGCCACCGTGTCCGCGTTCAGCCGCTCGTCGATCACGGTCACGCCGCCGGGCTGCGTATACGCGCTGCCGCCGCGGCCCACGAACACGTCTATGGAGGCCGGGTCCACGCCCTCCTCCTTTAGCATGTCCAGTATCACGCCGTAGCGAAACGGCATCTGCGCGTTCACGTGCGGGTATTTTAACAGTTCCGGCGCGTCGTGAAACAGGCTGTGCTCAAAGACACAGGTTTCATTGTCGAACAGGCTCACCTTGGTGGAGGTGGAGCCCGGATTGATGATCAGCATTCTGTAGATTTTCCGGTTGTCTTCCATGGTTTCCTCTATTCCGGTTCCGGATCCGTCCGATCCGGAAACTTTTTCTTTTTGGTCGGCCGCGGGTCACGCCCCCGGCGTCTCCGCGATCCTTTTCTGATCGTCCGCCTCCTCCGGCATAACAAAGACCCGCGCCGTGCGGAAGTCCTCCGCGCCGGCCGCGTCTTCCGGGTCCGCTTCGTCAAGGCAGAGGATCCGTCCCGCTTCGTGTTCGATCCGGTACCGGGACGCCGGCCAAAGCGGCGCAAAGGTCTCGTCCTCCATCGGAAGATCCCGGTGCCAGATCTCGTTTATTTCGCCGATATTCAGATATTCAATATCCAGATTGTCCGCCTCGCGGCCGGCGTCCGTCTCTCCGAAATGGCGCAGGCCGGACGGTGCGTCCAGCTGCCAGGTCACGTCCGCGTGGAAGTACGTCCCGTTCAGGCGCACCAGGGTCCATTCGTGCGCAAAGGACGCATCCCTGGCAAGCGTTCCGCAGGTGACGGCCTCCACGCCCGCCTGCATCAGCAGGTAGGCGTACGCGCCGGCGATCTCCTGGCAGATGCCGGTATCCCCCGTCAGCGCCCGGTAGGGGCTGAGCGCAAAACCCTCCGGCTCGCCCTCGTCCGCGGCATAGTCGTAGGCGATGCGCAGGCTCTCCGACGTATACAGCTTCAGCGCGATCTCCAGATCCGAGTCGCCTTCGCGCAGGTCCGCGTTTGCCAGCAGGAACGCAATGCGCGCCTGAAAGCGTTCCGCCTCCCGCAAAAAGTCCTCCCGCGGCAGCGCATAGTTCAGCGCGATCCAGCCGTCGGGCCGGTCCGCGGCGTCTGCCGGCTCCGGGTCCGGCTGTGCCAGCTCGCCAAGCGGAAAATACACGCGGGCCAGGTCGGAGATCAGATACCACCGTTCGGGCTCCCGGCACACAAACCCGTCCGCGCCGGCAAGTACCGCGTCGCAGTAATCATAAAAATCCTGTGTGAACGCTTCCCCAAAGTGATCCGCCAGCAGCGCGGAGAGCACATGCGGCCGGAAGGGCAGCCGCATGGCCGGGCGCCGGTCCGCCGGGTCCCGGTCGTCCGCCGTCTGCTTGCCCCAGGGGTCGTACCGCGGCGGCAGCGCCGCCGGCTCCGCTTCCTTTGTCTCCCCGGGCGGCGTACTTTCCGCATCCGCGGGACGTTCCGTCTGTGTCGCGCTTCCCGTCTGCGACGGGGCGGCGTCTGTACCTTTTCCCGTTTCCGTCACTTCCGGCGCCGGGGTTTCCTGTACACTGCTTTCGTTCCGGTCTTCCGGCGTTTCCGGAGTGCCGCTTTCAGCCCGGTCTGCCGTCGATTCCCTTTCCTGAAGCGACGCCGTACCCTCTGCCGCCGTTGCGGTATCAGCGGGTACGCTCTCCGCGGCGGCGCAGCCGCCCAGCTGCAGCATCATCGCCAGCACGATGATCATCACAAGTCCTGTCCGTCTCATAACCGTATTTATCCTTTCCGGGCCATTATAGCAGACCCTGCGTAAAATCACACGCGAATTCTCCGCGGCCGCCTCCCCGCCGGTTCTACGCCGGCATCCCGCCGCTTTGCCGGCCGCCGTTGCGGCTGTTTCCCCGCAGGCTCCCTGTCGTATTTACCGGCTTCCGTTGCGGCTGCTTGCCTTTCATGCTATGCTCAGGGCAGCCAATCACCACGCAACAGGAGGTTCTTATGATCTTTTTAGGCTATCCCCGCTGTTCCACCAGCAACCGCGCGCAGAAGTGGGCGGACGACCACGGCGTCGCCTACACCTTCCGCCACATTAAGGACGACAACCCCACGGCGGACGAACTGAAGGCCTGGCATGCCTTAAGCGGCCTGCCGTTAAAGCGCTTCTTCAACACCAGCGGCTTAAAATACAAAGAGCTGCAGCTAAAGGACCGGCTGCCGCAGATGTCCGAGGAGGAGCAGTTTGCCCTGCTGGCCACGGACGGCCTGCTGGTAAAACGGCCCATGCTGATCGCGGACGGGTTTGTCCTGGTGGGCTTTAACGAGGCCGCCTGGGCCGAAAAACTTCTGTGACGCCCCGCGCGGTCTGCCTGTAACCGGCGGACCGCCGTTGTTGTCTTTATAGGTGAAAGGAGCTTTGACTTATGGCAAAACGTACGTCTTTAATGATCCTGACCCTGTCCCTGATCCTGTCGTGCCTGTGCGCCTGCAGTCCCGCCGCGCAGCATGATCCTTCCGCCGCCCCCGAAACAGCGGGCACGGCTCCCGAAACGCCGGCAGCTGCCGCGGACGAAACGTCCGACGAAACGCCATCCGCAGACGTCACGGAATCCGCTGGCGAAACGGAGGCCTTTCAGGGCAACTGGCAAACCGGCTGGTTCATCAGCACCGACGCCGGCCCGGTCCTGGTCGCCGCCCGGTCCGAAGGGTACTTAAAAGAGCGGGACTTTGCCTTTCTGCGGCCGTACAGCGGCAGCGAGATCGATCTGTCCGCCCTTCATACCGGCGACGGCATCCGCGTCCGCTCCTTTGTGCTGCAGGATTCCCTCCCGCCCGGCCTGGTGCCGGAAGAGATCGAAACGGCGGACCTGTCAGACGCCGCGCTCTCCTTTGCCGATGCGGCCGAACTGGTCCGGACCCGCGGCTATATCATCCCCGACGATCCCAACGCGCCGGCCGAAAACCCCACCGGTTATCCGGACGGCGACGTGCAGCGCCCGTTCCTGTACTGCTG
>CACZPX010000155.1 GCA_902783095.1 uncultured Lachnospiraceae bacterium | reverse complement strand
AGGGCCTTGACAAACTGGTATTTCTGCCAGGGATTGACGCGTCCCAAAATGGTCTTTTCGTTGATGGCTTCCGCGCAGTCCTCCTCTGTGACCAGGCCGGCCGCGTCGCAGTCGTTTTCCCAGTCGGCCAGGCCCGCCTCTTTGGCGATGCGGGAGACCGTGACCGGGTCGTCGCCGGAGATGACCTTTAACCGCACGCCCTCCCGGTCAAAGAAGGACAGCGTCGTCTGCGCGTTTTCGCGCACCTGGTCGGTGAAGTAGAAGAAGGCCATCGGCTCGATATCCGCCGGGATCACGCCGTCCAGTACGTGGCCGGGCGTCCGGGCGAGCACCAGCACGCGCAGGCCGTCCGCCCGCGCCTGTGCGGTCTTTTCTTCCAAAAGGTCGTTGTAGGCGTCCGTCCGCCGGAATATGGAAGACGGCGCGCCCATCAGGTAGGTGCCGTCGCCCTTCACGCACACGCCGCTGAACTTGCGGGAGGAAGAAAACGGGATCTTCTCCTCCACTTCCCAGTCCGTCAGAAGCGGCGCGCCGGTGGCCAAGAGCGCCTGCGCCGTGGCGTTGGCGTCCTGCAGGCTGTCCATAAGGGTACGGGCCACGGACATACAGTGATCCGTGCTCTCAGTCCCCACGGGGTCGGTTCGCAGCAGGCGGATGTCGCCGGTGGTGATGGTGCCGGTCTTGTCCAGGCAGAGCACGTCCACCCGCGCCAGCGTCTCGATCGCGTACATCTCCTGGATCAGCGCGTGGTATCTGGTGAGTTTGATCGCGCCTACGCTCATGGCCACGCTGGTGAGCAGCACCAGGCCCTCCGGGATCATGCCAACCAGGCCTGCTATGGTGGAGATGGCCGCCTGGTGCACGTCCGTGTGCAGCAGCAGCCAGGTCTTTAAGAACAGCGCCGCGCCGAGCGGCAGAATGGAAAAGCTCACAAAGCGGATGATCTTGTTGACCGCGGTCACGATCTCCGATTCGGGGCGCTTGTAGTACTTGGACTGCGCCGTGATCTTGGCCGCGTAGCAGTCCGCGCCTACGCGGACCACCCGCGCGTAGCAGGGGCCGGAGATCACAAAGCTGCCGGAGATCAGCGCGTCACCGTGGTGCTTCTGCACCGGATCCTGCTCGCCGGTCATCAGCGACTCGTTGGCCTCGCACTCGCCGGAGATCACCTCGGCGTCCGCGCCGATCTGCATGCCGCTGGCGAGATAGAGCACGTCGTCCAGGACGATCTCGTCCATGGCGATCTCCTTCTGTACGCCGTCGCGGATCACGGTCGCCCGCGGCGCCGTCACCAGAGCCAGTTTGTCCATCAGCCGCTTGGCGCGGATCTCCTGGACGGTGCCGATCAGGGCGTTGAACAGGACCACCAGCATGAACAGGGCGTTGCGCGGGGAGCGCACCACAAAGACCACCACGATGGCCATGGCCAGATTCAGCGCATTAAAAGGAGTGACCAGATTGGTCCTCAGCACGTCTAAAAAACTCTTGGTGCGAACCTCCTGGCCACTGTTGATCTTGCCTTCGCGCACACGCTGCGCGACTTCGGTTTCAGAAAGGCCGAAAACCTTTTCCAAAACGATCCTCCTTACTGTTTATAACTGCAATAGTCCCACTGCCGGTCAGCCGGCCGTCGTGGTCTCCGCTTCGGTCACTTCCCCGGTCCCCGCTTCGGTCGTAGCCTCGGTCCCCGCTTCGGTCGTGGCCTCGGTCCCCGCTTCGGTCGTAGCCTCGGTCTCCGCCTCGGTGGGCTCGGCGTAGATCATCTCGCCGTAGCTGACCGTCAGGTCGTTGTAGGCATCCTTCACTTCAAAGGTCACGCCCTCGGTCCAGCCGGTGTAGATGCTCTCAAAATAGGTGTCGCGCTGCTCTTCTTCCAGCGTCTCGCGCTGTTCCGCGGCAGCGTCGGCGTCGTTGTCGGATACGCAGTAGACCACGTACCAGCCGGTCTCTTCTTCCGTGTCCACGTGCTCCATGGTGATCTCGCCGGTCTTTAAGCCCGCGCCGATGATGGCCGGCTGATCCGTGCGCTCCTCATCCTTTACGGGATAGCTGCGCAGCGTGGCCTCGCCGTCGAATTCCGCGACCAGCGTCTCAAAATCCTCGCCGTCCTGCACGTGCTTTACCAGATACTCGGCCTCGGCCTTGGCCGTGTCGATCTCCACACCCTCGTTCAGGGTCTGGCCCTCAAAATCCTCGTTGTCGGGGATCATCAGGTAGCGGACCGTAAACATCTTGCAGTCCTCTTCGCTCACGTTCACCTCGGCCTGATCGCGGATCACACGCTGCACCTTGTTCGCCAGCGCGTTGTTCTCGTACCAGGTGGTCAGCTGCTCTTCCGTGACGTTCGCGTACTGGTAAAACTCATCCGTCAGACCGTCCATGACCTGATGCACGTAGCCCTTTACCGTCTCCTTGTCCGCGTCGGTGAGCGTCACGTTGTACTCCGGCGCCTTCTTCATCAGGATGCGGGTCTGCAGCAGCTCGTTCATGACGCTCTGCTTGACGACCGTTGCCAGCGACTGGTCGGGGTTGTCCCCGCCGGGGGCGTCCCACATGCTGGCGTAGCCGATGTACTGATAGTAAGCCCAGTAATAGGACTCCATGCCCCACTGGCTGTAGCGGACGAAGAAGTTCGCCTCGTCCATGTATATGGTGTCATCGCCGATGGTCGCGGCCACCGTGCTGCCTAAGTTGCCGGGATCGGCAAGGCTTTTGCCGCAGCCGGTGAACGCGGACATGGCCAGAACAAGGGCCAGCCCCATTGCGATGATGCTCAGTCTCTTTTTCATAATGCCCTCCGAACAGGTACTTGATTCAAACTTGGATATTATAGTTGATTTTTCTCCGGTATTCAAGAACTCTGTCTGTTTTCACAAAGATTTCTTTTTTAGGCCTGCGCCGTTTTCTTTTTGGAAAAGCCCAGCGGCTCTCCCGTTTTCAGCTTGCGGTATACCGTAAAATACATGGTGGTAAAGCAGGCCAGGCCGCCCAGCACGTCCGAGACCGGCTCCGCGGCCACCACGCCGTACACCGGCACGGTAAAGAAATGCGGCAGGATCAGGATCAGCGGCGTCACGATGGCGATCTTGCGCAGCAGCGAGAAGAAGGTGCCGAACTTCGCCATGCCCAGCGACAGGAAGGTGTTCTGCCCCACGGCCTGCAGGGCCATGGGCACCTGCATGGAGAAGAACAGGCGCACCACCGCGGGGCCGATCTCCATCAGCTCCGGGTCGTCGTTGAAGATGGCCAACAGCGCGTTGGGGAAGACCCAGATGATCACCCAGACGACGGCCGTGTAGATCACGGCAAAGGTCCCCATAAAGCGGATCGCGGCGCGCGTGCGGTCGCGCAGGCCGGCGCCGTAATTGTAGGAGATCACGGGGCCTGCGCCGCGCGTCATGCCCTGCATGCCCATCTGCATCATCTCGCGGATGGAGGTGGTGACGGTCATGGCCGTGACGTAGATATCGCCGCCGTAGGTCTGCAGGCTCTTGTTGTAGAGCGCCTGCACAAAGCCGGTGGTGGCCGACATGATGAACGGCGTAAAGCCCAGGCTCACGATGCGCTTTAAGATTGTTCCGTTCAGCTTCATTTTGGAGAGCTGCAGGCGCACCGGCACCTTTTTTCCTATGAGAAAGCGCATCACCCAGACCGCCGAGACGAACTGCGACAGGACCGTGGCGAGCGCTGCGCCCACCACGCCCATATCGAGCGCAAAGATAAAGACCGGATCCAGAATGATATTCGCCACCGCGCCGATCGCCACGGAGAGCATGCCCACCGTGCCGAAGCCCTGGCTGTTGATGAAGTTGTTCATGCCCAGGGAGAGCATGGCGAAGGTGGTGCCCAGCACGTAGACGGTGATGTAGCTGTTCGCGTATTCGTAGGTGACGTCGCTCGCGCCGAACAGATACAGGATGGGCTTTTTAAAGAGCAGGATGGCCGCCATGATCACAAAGGAGGACAGGATCATCATCGCACAGGAATTGCCCATGATGCGTGCGGCGCTCTCGTCGTCGCCCTTGCCGCGGTCCATCGCGAAATGTGGCGCGCCGCCGTGGCCGAACATGTTCGTAAACGCGGTGGTGATGGTGATCAGCGGAAAGGCCACGCCCACGCCCGTGAGCGCGAGCCTGCCCTCTCCCTCGATGTGTCCCAGATAGATGCGGTCCACGATGTTGTAGAGCATGTTGATGATCTGGGCCATCATCAGCGGGATCGCCAGCCGCAGGATGTTCTTCCCGATGCTGCCGTGGGCAAAGTCCCCCTGGTCTTTCCGGTTGCCGGTCCTGTTTTGTGCCATGATAAAATCCTTTCGATAAAGCATTTCGGGCCGCCGTCTGCAAAAGGCGGCAGCCCGTCAGGATCTTCTCTTGTCTTACGCGATCACCCGCGCGAGCAGCTCGTTGGTCCGCGCGATGTAATCGTTCATCTCCTGCGCGGAGAGCCCGCGGTAGGAAAGCAGCGCCGTGTCGTACAGATGTCTGCACAAAAGCTCCGCGTCCGCGCTGTCCGCGTGGTCCAGCAGGTAGCGCACCAGCACGTTCTCCACGTTCAGCACCAGCGTCTCCTGGTTTTTGCCGAAGTCCGCCATGCCGTAGAGCTTCATCATCTCCTTCATGCGGCGGTTCTCCTCCGCCTCGGTGATCATGGCCGCCTTGGCAGTATCCTTAATGCTCTCCGCCTGCACGGCAAGCTCTTCCTTCCCCAGCTTTTCCCGGAACAGGGCCTGCAGCTTTTCACCGTCCGCCTTTAAGGCCTCCGCGTCCTGCTCGCCCTTTAACGCGCTGTCCAGTTCGCTGTCGATGCGGGTGAACTTAAGCTCCTTGTCCTTTTCCTCCAGCATGGTGATAAAGGCCACGTCGATATTGCGGTTTAAGAGCACGGCGTTCTTGCCCGCGTCTTTGTACATGCGGATGTACTGCCCCTGCTGCACCTCGTCCGTCACGTACAGAACGGTCTTTTTGCCGTCCTGCTCCGGCGTCTCTTCCTTGAGCTCGGCCAGCTTCCGGTACTTGCCGTCCAGGTCCTTGAACAGGATGCTGTTTTCCACGCGCTCCAGAAACTTGGGATCTTTTAAGCAGCCGTATTTCACAAACGGATTGATGTCGTCCCAGTAGCCCTCGTAGGCCTCGCGCTCGCCGCTGCACATGGCGTTCAGGCGGTCCGCCACCTTGCGGGTGATGTAGTCGGAGACCTTCTTGACAAAGCCGTCGTTTTGCAGCGCGGAACGGGACACGTTGAGCGGCAGGTCCGGGCAGTCGATCACGCCCTTTAAGAGCATCAGGAACTCCGGAATGACCTCCTTGATGTTGTCCGCAATGAAAACGCGGTTGTTGTAGAGCTTGATCACGCCCTCCAGGCTGTCGTACTCGTTGTTGATCTTGGGGAAGTACAGGATGCCCTTTAAGTTGAACGGATAGTCCATGTTGAGGTGGATCCAGAACAGCGGCTCCTTAAAGTCCATAAAGACCTTGTGATAAAAATTCTTGTACTCCTCCTCGGTGCAGTCCTTGGGGGCCTTCATCCACAGCGGCGCCGTGTCGCTGACGGACTTGCGCTCCGGATGCTTGTCGGCGTCCTTTTCCGGATCCGCCACATACTCGTCCCACTGCTTTTTGGTGAACAGGAAGATCTCGTACGGCATAAAGGAACAGTACTTGGAAATGACGCTGCGGGTCTGGTACTCCTTCGCGAAATCCGCGGAGTCTTCATTTAAATAGAGCGTGATGCAGGTGCCGATCTCCGTGCGGCTGCCCTCATCCATGGTATAGGCCGTGCCGCCGTCGCACTCCCAGTGCACGGGCGCCGCGCCGGGCTTATAGGAAAGGGTGTCGATGGTCACGCGGTCGGCCACCATAAAGGCGGAATAAAAGCCCAGGCCAAAGTGCCCGATGATCTGCTCCTCGCCGGTCTTGTCCTTATACTGCTCCAAAAACGCGCTCGCGCCGGAGAAGGCGATCTGGTTGATGTACTTGTCCACCTCTTCCGCCGTCATGCCGATGCCGTTGTCGATGAACTGCATCGTGCGTGCGTCCTCGTCCAGGATCACGGTCACGGCGTCTCTTTTGTTATCTGGTTTTTCCGCTTCGCCGATGGCGTAGAGCGCATTGAGTTTGGTCAGGGCGTCGCAGCCGTTTGAGATCAGTTCCCGGACAAAGATGTCCCTGTCGGAATAAAGCCATTTCTTGATAATGGGGAAAATGTTCTCACTGTTGATGGAAAGATTTCCCGTCGTTGCTGACATGTAAAATCACCTCCGAATGTACAGATATTCTGCCAAACAATGGTATATCTTTATAAGATAAAAGTCAAACCGAGAAAACCTTATAAATTTATTTGACAAACCGACTTTTTTTTGGTATCTTCTGTCCATGTCAAGTACGCCTGAGTTTTACCGTACAAGGCAACCACAAGCACTGGAGGTAGAAATGAAAGGAACAGTCAAATGGTTCAACAACCAGAAGGGTTACGGTTTCATTTCAGATCCGGACGGCAATGACATCTTTGTCCATTACACCGGACTGAACATGGAGGGCTTCAAGACTCTGGACGAGGGCCAGGAAGTCGAATTTGACGTTGTTGAAGGAACCAAGGGCCCTCAGGCCACCAATGTTACTAAATTATAATCCGAACTTGGCTGGGTTTTCGATAGAGAAGATATAATTTGTACATGCAAAAAGCTGCGTCGTGATCGGCGCAGCTTTTTGTTTGCGTTATTTCGGACCGCGGTCCGTTATCAGTCAAGCTTCTCCCGCACTTCCCGCAGAGACAGACCGTTCTCCGCCGCCAGGCGGGCCAGATCCTCGTACTCGGCCTTCTCGCGGCTCACGCCGTAGCCGCTCACCTTTTTATAGCGCACGGGGCCGAGCGGCGTCTGCCGCTCCTCCATCTCCCGGTCCAGGACCGCGCGCTCACAGCGCGTCATCCGCACGCCTATGGTGCTGGTGTGGGCAAACAGGGCTTCGCACAGCGCGCCGCGCTGCTCCTCCCGGCAAAGCACGCTGATCATGGTGCCCGGGCGGGACTTTTTCATGCCGATGGGCTGGGTCCAGACGTCCAGCGCCCCGGCTGCAAACAGCGCGTCCATGGCAAAGCCGATCTCCTCCGCGGTCATATCGTCCACGTTGCAGGCAAGCTCCGTCACCGTGTCCGCGGCGTCTTCGGTCTCGCCCAGCATCGCGCGCACGCAGTTGGCCGCCGCGAAGTCCTTCTGTCCCATGCCGTAACCCACCGCCTGCACCTTCATCACCGGCATCGGGCCGAACGCCGTCACAAAGTGCTTTAGGAGCGCCGCGCCGGTGGGCGTGCACAGTTCGCCCTCTATCCGGCCGCCGTAGATCGGCACGTCCTGCAGGATAAAGGCGGTGGCAGGCGCCGGCACCGGCAGGATGCCGTGCGCGCAGCGTACCTTGCCGCTGCCCACGTGCACCGGGGACGCGACCACGCGGTCCGCGCCGATCCGGTCCATCAGCAGACACACCATGGCGACGTCCGCGACGGCGTCCATGGTCCCCACCTCGTGAAAGTGGATCTGCTCCACCGGCATGCCGTGCGCGTGGCTCTCCGCCGCGGCGATCAGGCCGTACACCGCCATCACGTTCTTTTTCACCTGCTCCGGCAGCGCCGTGTGCCCGCACACGATATGCTCGATATCGTGCATCCCGCTGTGATGATGGTGGTGATGGTGCTCATGGTCGTGCTCATGATCGTGGTCATGATCATGGTCGTGATGGTGGTCATGATCGTGGTCGTGCTCGTGCGCCTCATCATCGTGGTGATGATGCTCGTGATTATGATCGTGCTCATGTTCATGTTCATGCTCGTGCCCGTGCTCATGATGATCGTGGCTCAGTTCTTCCTCGCCGTTCACCGTCACGTGCACGTGGGTCCCGCGGATGCCGCATTTCTCGGCCGGCTCCGCCGTCACGCACACGCCGGGGATCCCCAGCGCGTTCACCTCCGCCACAAAGGCGGCCCGCTCGGCCTCCGGCAGCAGTTCCAAAAGCGCCGCGCTGAGCATATCGCCCGCCGCGCCCATGCCGCAGTCCAGATACAGTGTCTTCATAAAAACCTCCTGTTGAAGATATCCCGCCGCGCCTCGCGTTCTGCCGCACAGACCGTACCTTCTCTTATGGAAAGGGCACACGCTGCTTCTGCGGTGTGTGCCCTACAGCTTCTTCGCTTCTGCGTTCCGCTTTGTTTACTCGTTATTGCCCGGGTCCTCCGCCTTGGGCGCCCCCGCCTGTTTCTGCCAGGGGTAGATCACCGGTTCGGGATCCGGAACCGCCTGCGCGGCGGCCGCCTCCGCCGTCTGCGGAAGCTCCTCGGCGTACTCGTCCAGCTTGGGCAGCGTGCCGGTCGCAAAGGCCTCGTTTACCGGCGGGATATAGCCTGTGTTCTGGCTTGCCGGTTCCGTCTTGGGAATATAGCCCGTGTTCTGGCTTGCCGGTTCCGTCCTGGGAATATAGCCCGTGTTCTGGTTTACCGGCTGCACGTTGGGAATATATCCCGTATTCTGCATGGCGCTCTGGTTCTGCCACTGCGGCGCCGCCTGCTGCGCAGGGCGTGCCTGCATGCTGCCGTAAGCTGCCGCTCCCATCGCGGCCGCGCCGGCTGCAGGGCGCTGCACGGGCTGCTGCCACTGTCCGCCATACTGCTGCACGGGCTGCTGCGGGGCAGCCTTCCGCGCGGTCTCCTTAAAGCTCTTTCCGCAGGCGCCGCCCATGGAAAGGAGCATCAGCACCACGCCGGGCGCCAGCGCAAAGCGGGAGCAGATGCTCAGCACGCTCTTAAAGGTGGAGTAGGACGCCAGCGCAATCGCGCCGTCATAGGCGGCTTCCTGGTTGAAATAGGCGTTTAAGAACGCATATCCCACCGCGTAATAGGCGATGAGCAGGACCGTGATGATGACCGTAAACGCGATCGTCGCGCCGCGTCCTGGCTTCGCCAGCAGGACGATGAGCCAGATCAGCGCCAGGAACAGGACAAAGCCGACTTCAATGATGTTCTCCCACGGGACCAGATCGACCTTCAACAGGTCCGGTGACGCGGACATCAGGCTCATCAGCACGTCTTTTAAGAACAGCCAGCCCACGATGACAAAGGCCGCGGCCAAAAAGATCAGGATAAACGCAATGATATGCAGGACCTTGCTGGTTTTGGTACTCATGATTTTCCTCCCATATTTTAAGAAAACGGGGAGGTCTCCCTCCCCGGCCGTTCGTTATTCCTCCGGGCTGAAATTGCTCTTGTCAACGCCGCAGAGTTCGCAGGCAAAATCATCGGGGAGATCCGCCCACTTGGTGCCCTGTTCGTCCTCGTCATAGACCCAGCCGCATACGTTGCAGACATACTTCATAGTGATATTCTCCTTTCGCAAACAAACCTTTGTGTCTTTATTTTATATCCTGTTCGGCTCAATTTCAATCAGAAACCGCGCCGCTTCACACTTTTTT
>CACZPX010000154.1 GCA_902783095.1 uncultured Lachnospiraceae bacterium | reverse complement strand
GTGGTTGGAGCCCTCTTTCAGCTCGTAGGTCACCGGCTGCGTGGGGTCCTCTTTGATGATCGATTCGCTCTTCTTGCGCTCCACCACCACGGACTCGTAGACCACCTTGTGGTTGGCGCCGCGGTACTCCTTGCCGTAGATGCTGAAGGTGAGCGTGGCGCCGTCGCAGCTGGACGCGATGTAGATAGGCGCGCCGGTGTTGTTGGTGAACACCAGGTCCTTGGTGCCCCAGGAGATGGCCGCATCAAAGGACGGCTGCACGTAGGATACCAGCATGGAGTGGTTGGACCGCTTGTCGATCTGGATCTCCGCCTTTAACAGCGCGTTGTACAGCGTGGTCGCCACCTGGCAGACACCGCCGCCGTAGGCGTCCACGGTCGCGCCTTCCACGTACTCGCCGGCCAGCTCATAGCCGTTTTCCGGCGTGCGCTCCTTCATGGCGGTGCTCACCGAGACGCTGTCGCCCGGCATCACCAGAAGGCCGTTCAGGTTGCTGCTGCCCACGCGTATATTGACCTTGCGGCCCTCTTTGCTGCTGCTGTAATCCGTGGTAAAGGAACCCAGACGGTCCTGCACCTGGCTTAAGGCCTCCGTGGTCTTATACGGGATGTCCAGTTCCACCTCCGCCTGCGCGGACATGCCGTAGGTCAGGCCGTTCTCCACGGCCTTCAGGATGTTCTCCCGCGTGGCCGCGACGTCCGTGCGCCAGCCGGTCACGGAGGGCGTCACCACAAATTCGCCGCCCTCGCGCGTGAGCGAGGCATCCTTCGCCTCCGCGTCGCGCGACGCGATGTTGTTCTTGATAAAGGCGTCGACCTTCTGCTCGCTCAAACTGTACTTGGCGGAAAAGACCACCTTGTCCGCGCGGATGTCGGTCAGTTCCTTGTACCGGCGGATCAGGCCGCCGTACTGGCCCAAGAACACGGCTTCCTCCACCATGCCGCTCAGGTCGCAGGTAAAGCCAAGGTCATAGAGCGTCGTGGAAAAAGTCTCGCCGCCGCCCGTCACGGTAAAGGTGTCGCTCGCCAGGCGGTCGTAGAGTTCGGCGATCGCCTGCCCCGCCTGCGCGGCGTTCATGCCGGCTAAGGAGATCATCTCGCCCTCTTCGCTGCCCGCATAGATGCCGTCCGCGATCTGGATGTCCGGATCGATCTCCAGGTTTTCGGGGCGCACGGAGTGCGCTGGCTTTTCGGACTGCCCGTCTTCCCCGCCGGTCTCCTGGTCCGTCCCGGTCTCCTCGTCTTCGGGGAGGACGGAAAAATCATAGTCGCTGATACCGGCGTAGACCCTGCCGGTCTCGTCCGCAAAGGCGGACACCGCCGTAAGGGCAGTCATCAGTGTTACCGTGATATATAAAAGCAGTGATCTTCTCATTACAACCCACCAATTCACCGACCGCATTCTTATCCATCTTAGTCTATCGCGATCGTACCTTGCAGTATACACCAGCCCGCCGTCTTCCCGCAACTAATAAAGTAAAGAAATCCGGCCCGTCCGGTCCGGGCAGACAGGTTTTGGCCGGGGACCGGGGGCGTTTTTCGGCAGATCCGCGGCCTTTTGCGTCCGCCCGCGCAGCGGCCGGCTTAAGCGCGCCCGTACAGGGCGAGCAGGTCTTTGATGCCCGCGGGATCCAGCTGTTTTAACTGTCCGGGCAGCAGGCGGAAGCTCCAGTTGTGCGCGCCCACGGTGCCCGGCTCATTGATCCGGCCTTCGCTGCCCAGTCCCAACAGATCCTGGATCTGTACCACGAACAGGTCGGACACGCTCGCAATGCCGGCGCGCAGGATGGCCGCGGGCAGCTCGCCGGGCTTGTCCACGTCCAGATAGCGCATGGCAAAGGCGCGGCTCTCCTCCGGCATCTCCGCGAGCATGCCCATCAGCGTGTCGTTGTCGTGCGTGCCGATGTAGCAGACGCTGTTTTGTATGTAGTTGTGCGGCAAAAAGGTGCTGGTGCCGGCGGGGTCAAAGGCAAAGCCCAGCACGTTCATGCCCGGCCAGCCGGAACCCTCGCGCATGGCGATGGTGGAGGGCTGCAAAAGCCCCAGATCCTCCGCGATAAAGGAGAGACCCGGGAACCAGCCGTTCAGTACGTCGATCAGTTCCAGGCCGGGGCCCTTTTCCCATTCGCCGATCCGGGCGGTCTTCTGCCCGGCCGGGATCACGTAAAACCGGTCGAAGCCCAGAAAATGGTCGATGCGGATGCGGTCGAACAGCCTGCCGGCCGCGTCGATGCGGCGGATCCACAGGCCGTAGCCGTCCGCCCTGATGCGGTCCCAGTCGTACAGGGGATTGCCCCAGTTCTGGCCGTCGTCGTTGAAGGCGTCCGGCGGTACGCCCGCCCCGGCGCTCTGGGAAAGATCCGCCTCCAGACGGTAGTACTGCGGCTCCGTCCACACGTCGGCGGAATCCGGCGCGCAGTAGATGGGCAGGTCCCCGATGACGGACACGCCCCTGTCGTTGGCGTAGGTCTTGAGCGCCTTCCACTGTCTGAAGAACAGGAACTGCAGGTACGCGGCGCGGTCGGCCTGCGGCTTTAAAAGCGCCCGGTACCGCTCCATGGCCGCGGGCTTTCGCAGGCGGATGTCCTCCGGCCAGTCCGCCAGCGGCGCGTCGTTAAAATGCGCTTTTAACGCGGTAAAGAGGGCAAAGTCGGCGACCCAGGCATTGTCGTTTAAAAAGGCAGCAAGCTCCTGCCCATACACCGCGCAGCCGCGTTCGTAACTGCCGGCAAGCAGCGCCGTGCGCGCCGGGATCAGCGTGTCGTAGTCCACCTTTCCGGTGTTGGGGACGGTGGCCGACGCAAGCTCGGCCGCGGTCAGGACGCCGTCTTTTGCAAGCAGTTCCGGGTCGATGAACAGCGGATTGCCCGCATGGGACGAACTGCTCTGATAGGGCGAATTGCCGTAGCCCGTGGGCCCCAGCGGCAGCATCTGCCAGTTTTTCATGCCGGCTTTTGCCAGAAAATCGACAAAATCATAGGCGCACCGGCCAAAGGTGCCGATGCCGTAATCGTTGGAAAGGGAAAAGACGGGTAATAAAATGCCTGCGCTGCGCATGGGTGGTCTCCTTGGATTCATCTGATCGCGCTTTTAGCCCTGTATGAGCCTGCCTTTAAGCGCTCTCTTTTTATGCTGTACGGTTTTACAGCGGCCTCCCGCGGCGCTCTTTGCGGTTGCGGGCTGCCTGGCCTCATTATAGCAAAAATACCCGCTGCGGGGAAGCAGCGGGTAAAAAGTCTGCAGCATGCGGGCAAAAGTCGACGGCATACGCAGACTCCCGCCGGCGGTTAGCGATTGACATCCTCCCCGGTTTTCCGTAGAGTGATGACAGGAACGGACGCCGCCCGCCGGATACGGCCTGCGGCGCTCACCGCTTTGGATATCCCGCGCGGATATTATGGTTATACAAGCACATCGAGATAAATGACGGAGGCAATATCATGCAGACAACCAACGATGATCATCCGGCACGTCCCGCCGGCGCCAACTGTTTTGCGCACCTGACCATGGGCGTATGCTACTACCCCGAGCAGTGGCCCGAGACCATGTGGGAGGACGATCTGGCCCGCATGAAGGCGCTTGGCATCACCGTTGTGCGCTTGGCGGAGTTTGCCTGGTCCGTGTTTGAGCCGGCGGAGGGCGTGTATGATTTTTCGCTGTTCGACCGGTTCCTGGCGCTGTGCGCGGACCGCGATATGAAGGTCATCTTCGGCACGCCCACGGCCACGCCGCCCGCCTGGCTGACGGAAAAGTACCCGGAGGTGTTGAACGCCGACAAAAACGGGCACCTGCTGCGGCACGGGGCCAGGCGGCATTACAACTACAATTCGCCGGTGTACCGGAAACTGTGCGCGGGCATCGTGGAGGCCCTGGCAAACCGTTACGGGCAGCATCCGGCCGTCATCGGCTGGCAGCTGGACAACGAGCTGAACTGCGAGACGGACGAGTTTTATTCGGAGGCGGACCATGCGGCCTTCCGGCGCTTTGTGCGGGAAAAGTACGGAACGCTGGACGCCTTAAACGACGCCTGGGGCACGCGCTTCTGGAGCCAGACCTACACGGACTGGGACCAGGTCTATGCGCCGCGCACCGTGTTAAACGACGGCGACAATCCGCATCTGCTGCTGGATTACAGCCGCTTTGTGTCGGAAAGCTGCGTCTCCTTTGCCGCCCTGCAGACGGATATCATACGGAAGTACCAAAAGGACGGGGATTTTGTCACCACCAACGGGATGTTCGCCAACCTGGACAGCCACCGGCTGCAGAAGGAGGCGCTGGACCTCTTTACGTTTGACTCCTATCCGGACTTTGCCTTTGCCAGAGACCGCGGGGCGGTGGATGCGCGGGATATGCGGGACCGCCGCTGGAGCCTGCGCCTGACCAAAGTGCGCTCCGTGTGTCCGCACTTTGGCATCATGGAGCAGCAGTCCGGCCCCGGCGGCTGGACCAGCTGCATGGAGATGCCCGTGCCGCGTCCCGGCCAGCTGCGCCTGTGG
>CACZPX010000153.1 GCA_902783095.1 uncultured Lachnospiraceae bacterium | reverse complement strand
GTCAGCCAGTCTTCCTTGAAGACCTTGGCGGTCATCTCGTCGATGCCGGGGGCGTCGCCGAACTTGAAGTTATGGGTGGGAACGATGTCGTAGTCGGCCAGGGTACGCAGGGAATAAGCGGTACCCACGCCGCGCATGTCGTTCTGCTTGCTGTCGTTTAAAGCCATCTCGCGGTGGAACTTTAAGCCGGTCTTGTTGACGACGGAGATGTCGTAGCAGTCGTTTAAGTTGCCCTTCACGCCGTCGATCTTGCAGACCAGCGCCTTGATGCCCTTGTCGCGGAACACGCGGCCGATGCCGCCGCGGCCGGCCTGTTTCAGGCGGGTCACGCCGCGTCTGGGATCGTAGAAGGAGAAGTTCAGCATGCCCAGGTTGGAGTACTTGGCAGCGGAACCGGCAGCCACTACGGCCACGTTCTTCTTGTCGTTCTCGTCGTTCGCGTACAGAGCGGTCAGCTCCTCGCAGATGACGTGGGCGTCGAAGTGCTCCAGCGGAGCCTCTTCAAAGGTGATGGTGCCCTTGGTGGCGTCGATCACGACGATCAGGTCCTTGTCGGACTTGCCGGCGATCTCCAGCGCGTCAAAGCCAGCGAACTTTAAGTAGGGGCCGAAGAAGCCGCCCACGTTGGAGTCGATCGGGATATCGGTCAGCGGGGAAATGGTGCAGACCAGGGTCTTGCCCGTGCCGCCGTACTGGGTGATGCCGCCGATCGGGCCGGGGGACATCACGATCTCGTTTTCGGGGGAATCCCAGCGGGTGTTGGGATTGACCGCGTCCCACAGGTAGCGCAGGCAGTAGCCCTTGCCGCCGATGAATTTTTCTTTTACTTCACGGGGGATGTCAGCGATCTTCGCGGTATGGTCGCCGACGTTGATGGTAAGGATCTTGTCGGTATAGCCGTGATGCAGGCGCTTTCTCTCATATCTGGTCTCGGAAAGCAGTCTGTGCTCCGCCTTCATCACTGCCAGTTCGGCTGCAGAAGGAGCTTCATATCTCGGAACATTGCAAATATGGATCATTCTTTTCTCCTCCTCTTAGTCTTCTACGATCATGATGGCGCCGCTCGGGCAGACGCGCACGCAGATGCCGCAGGCCGTGCACTTGCTCGGCTCGCTGCGGTCGTCGGAATAGACCATGACCTGCTCCGGGCAGTAGCCCACGCACATCAGGCAGCCGGCGCACTCTTTTTTATTGAGCATATAGACGCCCAGCGCATTCGGCTTGATCACACAGGTGTTGCAGACCTCCGCGCACTGGCCGCACTGATCACAGATGTGCAGGGTGTTGGTGCCGTCGGGGTTGTTCACCACGTGGATGCAGGAATACCTGGGGTCGTCTGTCTTATAATATGCCTGCGCGCAGGCCCGCTCGCACGCGCCGCAGCCGACACATTTCGATTCATCTTTTACCAGATGTTTCACGATATCGTTCCTCCTGGAAGTACTAACAATTCTTGCCGTATAGTCAGTATATCAACGGGCTTTCTGCAATTCAAAGTGCGCGGGGCAGTGTGTTATTCCATTTTTTCATTAAGGAACCGTCCTGCCGCGGCGACTTATACACAACCCGTCCGTTCCGTGTCTGCCGGCAGCACTATTTCTGCACAGAATGTCTGTTTTTTCTGCAAAAACTCCCAAGATCCTGCATATTTTTTTATGCCGGTTTTGTCTACAATCCCAGGCGGCAGAACAGGAAGACTTCCACCGTCTGCCCCGGACCGACGCCCTCCGCGTCGCGCGGGATGGCGATAAAACCGTCCGCAGCGGAGATCCCGGTGATCAGGCCGGACTTGCTGCGCACCGGCGCCGCCGTATAGCCGTCCGCCGTCTTCTGCAGCGTCACCGCCGTAAACTGGGTGCGGCCGTGGTTGGCGCCTATGGCCTCCAGGCTGCGGGCAAACACCGTCGCCTGCGGCCGTTCGCTGCCCAAAAGCGCCGCCAGCGCACGCATCGCGAAAAACCGCGCCGCAAAGTAGGCCGCCGCCGGATGCCCCGGCAGGCCGAAGACCGGCTTGCCGGAAATGATGCCCAGGATCGTGGGCTTGCCCGGCTTCATGGAGATGCCGTGCATCAGCAGTTCGCCGCGCGCCTCGATGAGCCGGCAGGTGGCGTCCTTGACGCCCACGGAGCTGCCGCCCGAGATCAGGACCATGTCGTTTTCGCGGACCGCCGTATCCAGCGCCGCGCCTATGGCCGCCTCGTCGTCTTTGATGATCCCGTAAGCCGTGGGGACCGCCCCGGCCGCCTGCATCAGCGCCGTGAGCAGATGCGTGTTCACGTCGCGGATCTGGCCCGCCTTAGGCGTCTGCTGTGCGGGGACCAGTTCGTCGCCGGTGGAGAGGATGCCCACGCGGGGCCTTTCCGCCACGCAGACTTCGGCGCGGCCCACCGCCGCCAGCGTCCCGATATCCTGGGCGGACAGGATCCGCCCCGCCGGCAGCAGCACCTGTCCCGGGCGGATGTCGTCGCCGCGGTAGATCATGTTGTCCCCCGGCGCGGCCGGTTTCAAGATGCCCACGGTGCCGTCTCCGTAGCTTTCCGAATGCTCCACCATCACCACGGCGTCCGCGCCCTCCGGCACGGCGCCGCCCGTGGGGATCGCCATGCAGCAGCCGGCCGAAAGCGCGCCGGGCGCCTGCTCGCCCATCAGGATCTCGCCCGAAAGGGTCAGGAGCGCCGGCAGCGCCTCGGAGCAGCCGAAGGTGTCCTTTGCGCGCACCGCGTAGCCGTCCACCGTGGAGCGGTCAAAATCCGGCACGTATTCGGTCCCCGTCAGGGCCTCGGCCAGAACGCGGCCCGCCGCCTTGGCAAGCGGCACCGTCTCCGTCCGCATCAGCGGCCTTACCCGCTCGTCTATCAGTCGTTCCGTCTCTTCTACCGTCAGTACGTTCAGCATATCGTTTTCTCCGGCCTTCTTTTTGTTCTGTCGTTTTTTGATAGTATCGTCATTTTGACCGTTTCATCCTAACACAGATCTGCGCCGTCCTCAACCGCGGATTGCCTTCTCCCGCGCCGTCCGGCTCCGCCGATCCGCCGCAGCTCCCGCCCATGCCGCCGCGCGTTCTCTTCCGTTCGCGTATTGACTGCCGTTATTCT
>CACZPX010000152.1 GCA_902783095.1 uncultured Lachnospiraceae bacterium | reverse complement strand
CCGTTCGGTCTCCGTTTCGGGTTTTTCCAGACGCTCCAGTTTGGCGAGCTGGCGCACGCGGCTCTCGGCGCGCCTGATGGATTTTTCGCGGTTATAGGAACGCAGCTTTTCAATGACCTTTTCCTGGTGGGCGATATAGTCCTGCTGTTCCAGCCAGTGCTTTAATTCGGCCTCGCGCTGCGCCTTTTTCTTTTCCGCGTACTGCGTGTAATTGCCCATGTAGACGTTCACGCGCGCGTGGTCGATGTCGATCACCTTGGTGACCACGTGGTCCAGGAAATAGCGGTCGTGGGAGACCAGGATCACGCTGCCGTCGTAGGAGGCCAGGAAGTTTTCCAGCCAGGCCACGGAACCGATGTCCAGATGGTTGGTCGGCTCGTCCAAAAGGATCAGGTCCGGTTTCGTGAGCAGGATCTTGCCCAGGGAGACGCGGGTCTTTTCCCCGCCGGAAAGCCGGTTGCAGGGCGTATGCGCCTCTTCCTCGGTAAAGCCCAGGCCCTTTAACACGCCGGTGATCTCGCTCTTGTAGGCGTAGCCGTCCCTCAACTGAAAATCGTGGAGCAGCTGGTCGTATTCGGCCAGATAGGCCGCCTGCGTATCGCCGGCGGAGGCGTCGATCAGCGCATAGAGTTCGCCAAGGCGCGCCTCCATGTCCACCAGGTCCTGCTTGGCCCGCATCAGCTCCTCGTATACGGTGTTGCCGCTGTCCAGGTCCTGGTACTGGGCCAGATAGCCGACGGTCTTGCCGGCGGACAGGTAGATCTCGCCGGAATCCGCCGGTTCCTCGCCGGTGATGATCCGCAGGAGCGTGGTCTTGCCGGCGCCGTTTACGCCCACGATGGCGGCCTTTTCCTTTTCTTTCACGACAAAGGAGGCGCCGTTTAAAATCACGTCGGTTCCGAAGGATTTTGAGATTTTGCTGCAGTTTAAGATCATAGATACCTCACCCGTGCATTATAGCCGAAAGCGCCGCGACGCGCAACTGCGGACGGTTTTTACATGGCGTGAGATTGACAAAAAAATGAATAAGTGGTACGATTTTTCAAGTTACAGCAAAGGAGACAGACCATGCCTAAGAGCGTCATTTCCGATGCGGTAAAACGCCGCCTCCCGCGGTATTACCGCTTTCTGACCACCCTGCAGGAGGAGAAGGCCGAGCGCATTTCTTCGGAAGAACTCAGCCGCCGCATGGGCGTCACCGCCTCCCAGATCCGTCAGGACCTGAACAACTTCGGCGGTTTCGGCCAGCAGGGCTACGGGTACAACGTCGACAAATTAAAGGCGGAGCTGGGCCGCATTCTCGGCCTGGATACGCCGCACCATATCATCATCATCGGCGCCGGCAATCTGGGCCAGGCGCTGGCGGGCTACTCAAATTTCCAGACCCGCGGCCTGATCGTAAAAGGCATCTTTGATGCCAACCCGTCGCTGGTGGGCAAACGCGTGGGCGATCTGGAGGTGATGCCCATGAGCGCGCTGAAGGACTTTATCCGGGACAACGACATCAGCATCGCCACGCTTGCGATCCCCAAGGAGCCCGCGGCGTCGGTCGCGGCGGAGCTCTACGGCTACGGCATCCGTGCGTTCTGGAATTTTGCCCACGTGGACCTGGATCTGCCGGAGGACGCCGTGTCCGAAAACGTGCATCTTTCCGACAGCCTGATGCAGCTGACCTACTGGCTGAACAACGGATGAAGACCGTCCTGACCCCGCAGCAGATGAAGGCCGTGGAGACGACGGCCATTCAGCATATCGGTATCCCGTCGCTGGCGCTGATGGAACGTGCGGCCGCGGCGGTGGTCGACGCGCTGAGCGCGCGCGGCCGCCTTGACGGCGCGCCGTCCGTTCTGGTCGTCTGCGGTACCGGAAACAACGGCGCAGACGGACTTGCCGTGGCGCGCATGCTGCACGCAAAGGGCATGGCGGCAAGCTACATGATCGTGGGCGATCCGGCACGCGCGACGGCGGAGTGGAACTGCCAGAAAAAGATCTGCGACAACCTGCAGGTGCCGCAGGCTGCGGCGCTTTTTGACGCGGACATACTGGTGGACGCCCTGTTTGGGATCGGCTTAAGCCGGGACCTGACCGGGACCGCCGCGCAGACCGTCCGCGAAATGAACGCCATGCGGGCCTATAAGGCGGCGGTGGACGTCCCGAGCGGCGTCTCTTCCCGCACCGGCGCGGTG
>CACZPX010000151.1 GCA_902783095.1 uncultured Lachnospiraceae bacterium | reverse complement strand
GAGATATGAACATCTATGTGGATTTTGACGATTGCCTCTGCGAGACTGCCCGTCTCTTTTCCCGGCTCGCGGCAGAGCTCTTTGGAAAGGCCGTCCCGTACGAACAGATCAGATACTTTGACCTGCAGAGATCGTTTTCCCTGGATCCCGCGCAGTATGAGCAGATGATGGCCGAGGGCCACCACCCGGAGATGCTCCTGTCCATCGAGGAGACGCCCGGCGCGTCTGAAACCGTCAACGGCTGGCTGGACTGCGGCCACGACGTGTCGGTCATCACCGGCCGCCCCCAAAGCGCTTACCGGGCGTCCCGGGCCTGGCTGGACCGGCACGGGCTTGCGCGCGTCCGGCTCTTCTGCTTCGACAAATACGGGCGGGACAGTTCAGCGGAGGACAGCAGATTCCGTCTTTCCATAGAGGATTACTATAGAATGCGGTTTGACTGCATCGTGGAGGATTCACCGGCCGCCTTCCGCTTTTTCGATCATCTGCCGGAGGCAAAGGTGCTGGTCTTTGACCGCCCGTGGAACCGTGAATGCACTTTCCCGGGAAAAAACTACCGCCGCTGCCCCGACTGGAAGACCATAAGGGAGCTGGCGGCGGACGCCGGGCAAAGCCTGTGATACAGAAACAACAGTAATGTACGCCGCTTAGCGGCATTGAGGTTCATAGATGGCAGCTTTTTTCGGAGCGGATGAAATATGGTCAAGGAATACCGGAACGTTTGGCGGGGAAACCGTGATCCTCGCCGGCGTCTGGATCACCGCGGGGGAAGATTACCTTTCGGCGGATGATTTTTCGCACTCTCTTGACGAACTGGCCGAGCTTGCGGCCGCCTGCGGCATGAAGGTCGCGGGCACCGTGACGCAGCGGCTGCCCGCTCCGGATCAGGCCCTGTACGTGCGGGAAGGAAAGGCGGACGAGATCCGGCAGCTGGCCGAAGAGACCGGCGCGGAGCGCGTGATCTTCAACGATACGCTTTCTCCGTCCCAGCTGCGCAATCTGCAGCGCACGCTGAACCTTCCCGCGGCCGACCGGACGCAGCTGATTCTGGAGATCTTTGAACGCAGGGCGCGTACCAGAGAGGCCAAGCTGCAGGTGGAACTCGCCAAGCTCGGCTACTTAAAGCCGCGGCTTGTGGGCCTGTGGGAAACGCAGAACCGGCAGGGCGGCGCCTCCGGCGCGATGTCTTCCAAGGGCGAAGGCGAGACCCAGCTGGAGATCGACCGCCGGACCATCGACCACCGCCTGACGGAGCTTCGCAGGGAACTGAAACAGGTGGCCAGGGAGCGCGAGACCCGAAAGAAAAAACGGCAGGAGTCCCGTCTGCCGCTGGTCTCGCTGGTGGGCTACACCAACGCCGGCAAGTCCACCATATTAAACGAGATGCTGAAGCGGTGGAGTCCCGACAAAACCGCGGACAAAAGGCAGGTGTTCGAGGCGGACATGCTGTTTGCCACGCTGGATACCACGGTCCGCAAGATCGAGCCGGAGCGGGGCCGGGCCTTTCTGCTCTCCGACACCGTAGGCTTTATCCACCGCCTGCCCATCGGCCTGGTGGAAGCCTTTCACTCCACGCTGGAAGAGGCAAAGGACGCGGACCTGCTGATACAGGTGGTGGACTCTTCCGACGCGCACTGCCTGGATCACGTCCAGGTGACCATGGACACCATAAAAGAGCTGGGCGCCGGCCACATCCCGATGATCACAGTCTTCAACAAGGCGGACCTTGCCGCCTCTCCCCTCGGCTACCCGCGCCGCGGAATGCGCGAGGAATCCGTGGACGGCGTACGCAACGAAAACGTCTACGTCTCCGCCAAGGACCCTGCTTCCATCGATTTCCTGACCGGGGTCATTCTGGACAAGCTGGAGGCCGGCTTTGTGGAGCAGGTCTACACCGTCCCCTATGGGCGCGGCGACGTCCTCTCTTTCCTGATGGAAAACGGGACCGCAGACATCCTGCAGTACCGAGAAGATGGGACGGTCGTGAAGGTACGCTGCAGCCTTGCCGTGGCAGAAAAAGCAGACAAGATGTTAAAACGATAAAAACGGGCTGCCTTCCATAACCGGAAGACAGCCCGTCGTCTTTGCGGCGTTTTTTCGCCGCTTTTGCGGACCTTACAGCCCCTTCGCAAAAGCACGGATCTCGGCCAGCTTGGCCTCGGAGCCGTTCTCCTCGCCGTGGGCGGTAAAGATGCCCTGATCGGCCAGGCCGAGGTAAGACGTCATGGCCTTGTAGGTCCCGATCGCGCCGTCGTACACGTTGGGCGAACCGGAGCTGAGCAGCAGGGCCGCCTTGGTGGCCTTTGCGGGCTTGCCGATGGCGAACACGCGCTGCATCGCGGCCATGATCTGGGCCGTCATGCCAAAATAGTAGATAGGGGAAGCATAGACGATCATGTCCGCCTCTTTGTAAGCAGGCATCACCTTCTCCATGTCGTCTTTCTGGACGCACTGGCCCTCGCCCTTGCCGTGGCAATAGCCGCATCCCATGCAGCCGGCGATCTTCATTCTGCCAACGTGCAGGATCTCCACTTCATGGCCTGCTTCCTTTGCGCCTTCTGCAAAGGCGTTGATCATGGCTGCCGTGTTCCCTACCTGGGGGCTTCCGTTTAAAACTGCGATCTTCATGGTATTCTCCTCCTTGCCATATTGCTGTTACTGATATTGGTCTTTGACCCGGCTTGCCGGTCCGGGCCGATCTGATTTTTGTGGGCGGACGCCTTTCCGTTTTGCTTCGGTCAGCCGCGTCCCGCTGCCAGCAGGGCTTCCACCTGCTCCCGTTTTTCGTACAGCACGCAGCCGCCGGCGTGGTCCTCCATCAGGATATCACCATTTCTAAGCGCTGTAAACAGCGGCGAGTGCATGGCCTCTTTTAAGGACGTGTTCTTAATGTTCACGTCCGAGTACGGCGAGAACGGGCAGGGCTCCGCTCCGCCGTGCGAGTTGATGTAGAAGAAGCCTCTGCCGGCCGCCTCGATCACGTCCTTGCGGAGCATGGGTTCGCCGCCTGCCAGCAGGATAAAGCTGATGCCCAGCTTTGCCCGCTTTGCGCTCATCTCCGCTGCCATCGTTGCTATCGTTTCCATCATTGCCATCGTTTCCGGCGTTTGACGATATCCGCCGAATGCCT
>CACZPX010000150.1 GCA_902783095.1 uncultured Lachnospiraceae bacterium | reverse complement strand
GGCGTGGATTTTACGGACAACATCTCCCGGCTCTACTGCGGCGTCGTCGCCATCGTCTGGGGCAGTACCGTCAGAAAGCGGGTCACGGAACCGCTCCTTCGCAGGCTCCTTTCGGGCGTCGTCCTCACTTTTTTACTCTTTCTTGCGGCGCAGATGGTCACATACCGCTTTGGTCAGGACCAGGAGACGGTCGTGCGCTATGCCTGGTTTGTGTATTACGTCGCCATGATGGCGTCTGCGGTGATGGTCTGTTATGCCGCCTGCTTCTGCCGCCGGGCTCCGGGGCAGAAGAGGGGACCCTTCTTCTGGCTGCCGCTTGCGGCCGGGCTTCTGTTCACAGTCGGGATCCTGACCAACGATCTGCATTCGCTCGCCTTCCGCTTTACGGGCGAAGGGAAGATCTCCAGCAGTCCCAAGGTATACGGCCCCCTGTTCTACCTGTTTTATATCCTCCTCTTTGTCCTGCTGCTGGCTTCTTATCTGATCGTCAGCCGGAAATACCGGACGATCCGGCGCAGCTTCAGCTACTCTTTGCTGATCCTTTTGCCGCTGTTCATCCTGCTGGTGTTGTTTGTCCTGGACATGATGGGGTGGAATATCCTGATCAACGGGATAGAGCCGTGGAAGATGGGAGAGGCGTACTGCTTCAGCATTATTGCTTTTTTGGAGACGAATATCGATCTGGGGCTGATCCCCGCCAACACCGGCTATGAGAAACTCTTTGCGGGGGCCGGTCTGTCCGCTGTGATCCTGGACCGCGGCGGCGCGGTCCGCTACGCTTCCTCTGGCGTGCAGTATCCGTTCCCGCAGGAAGAGGGCATTCTGGTCCGTCGGCATCCCATCTCCGGCGGGGAGGTGGTCTGGAGCGATGACGTTTCCGCGCTGCAACGGCTGAACCGTGAGACGGAGGAGACCAATCAGAAGATCCAGACCAGGAACGCCTATCTGGCCTCGGAGACCGACGTCAGGAAGGAACGGTCAAAAAAGGAGACGCGAAACCGCATATACGACGAGATCACGCGGGTCGTGCGGCCACAGCTTGGGCAGATCACCGACAGAATGGATGCTTCGGACGCCGGCTTTGACGAGAAACTGAGGGATATCTCCGTCCTCTGCGCCTACATCAAGAGACGCAGCAACATGGAACTGCTGGCGGAAGACGGGACCCTGCCCTACCAGGAGCTCTCCCTTGCCGTTGCGGAGTCCATGGACTACGTGCGCCTGAAGAAGATCCCCGCCGCCTCCTATTCCTACGGGGAGGGGACCTATCCCGCAAGGATGGTCATCGCAGCCTACGAGCAGATGGAGGCGGTCATCGAGGACTGCCTGGATTCGCTTTCGGCACTGATGGTGACGACCCGGGCTGCGGCGCACGCGATCAGCCTGCGGATGATGATCCGCGCCGAAAACATTGCGGTACCGGAACCGGTGCGTTCCGACGAAGGTCTTACAACGGAGATCTCCGCAAGCAAAGAGGGGGCGGACATGATCTTAAGCTTCACCTTCCGCAAAGGAGGTGAGAACGGATGAACGGCTTTTCCGTCTTCTGGCTGTGCATGGGCGTCTATTCCTTTGTCCTCTTCTGCATGGTCCTGGGGAGTCTGGTCCTCAGCATCAGACAGCGCAGGCCCGTGCTTCTGCTGTTCGACGCCGTGCTGCTTGTTCTGACTTATTTAGTAAACCAGTGCATCTGTATCTATACCTGGCCGGTGCGGGTCGGCCAGTGGGCGCTGAACGTCTCCTTATGGTTTGCGGCGCTCCCGGCCTGGATCCACCTGCCTGCCGCCGCGGCGGTCACCGCGGCCGTGCTCCTGTTTTACAGAAGTCACCGGCACTATGAGCGGACGCATATCACCGCCATGTCCGTCAAGGAGGCCGTCGACAGCCTTCCCACCGGCATCTGCGTCTATCTGGACGGCGGGAGCATTCTGATGATCAACCGCGCTATGGAGACGTTCTGGCAGCGGGTATCCGGGGAGGCCCCGGTAAGCGGGGAACGGATGCGGCAGCGCCTGCTGCAGGGCGGCTTCCTGCCCGGCACGGAGACCGGCAGGATCGGCGGCACGTCCGTCGTAAAGACACCGGAAGGACCGGTCTTCGGCCTTACGGCGGAGGAGATCCCGTACGGGAACCGGGCGGCCCGCATCCTTCGGGCAACCGAGATCACGGAACTCTATGAAAAGACCCGCAGGCTCCGTGACATGCAGAAGACGCTTACGGATCTTAACGGGAGGCTGACCGCCTACAATGCCGAGATCGTTACGCTGACGGCCGAAACGGAGCTGCTGGACGCCCGCATGCGCCTGCACGACGAGATGGGCGCGGACCTGCTGCGGATCAAGAGCTATATCTTAAACGGCGGCACCGAAAAGGACCGCGCGGAGATAGAGGCCAGGTTAAAGCGCAACGTCACCTTCCTTCTCACCGGACAGAACTCCGTGGTCCGGGACGAATACGAACTGATGTTCGAAACGGCAGAAAAACTGGGGATAGAGATCCTGATAAGCGGGAAACTCCCCCGTACCGAGCCGCAGAAACACGCGGTCGCCGCCGCGATCCACGAGTGCATGACCAACACGCTGCGCCACGCCGGGGGAGACCGGCTGGAGATTGCGGTGGAAGAGAAAGACGCCTTTACGGAGGTACGCTTTACCAACAACGGAAAACAGCCTGAGGGAGAGGTCCGGGCGCACGGCGGCCTGGCCTCCCTGGGCGCGCTTGTGGGGAAACTCCCCGGCGGGCGCATGGAGATCGCGGTCTCGCCGCGTTTTGTCGTGAAACTGTTACTGCCAAAGGAGGTGCCGGATGGACTGCAGAGTGTTGATCGTGGATGACCAGATCGTACCGCGTCAGCTGTTTGAGAGCATCATCGCCGAGGCGGACCGCTACCGGCTCGCAGCCGCCGTAGACACGGCCCGCGTCGCCGACGTCTACTGCGCCGGCGGGGGCGTGGACCTGGTGCTGATGGATATTGTGATGAAAGACGGGTCCAACGGCCTGGACGCGGCCGAACGGATCAAAAAGTCCTATCCAAAGATCAAGGTGATCATCGTCACCTCGATGCCCGACGCCCTGTTTCTGCAGCGGGCCAGGGAGATCGGCGTCGATTCCTTCTGGTACAAGGAGGTGCAGGCGCTTCCCATGCTGGAGGTGATGGACCGGACCATGGCAGGCGAACGCGTGTGGCCGGACCGGCCGCCTGTGACCGATTTCGGACTGTGCAAAAGCGGGGACCTGACCGAGCGCGAGCTGGAGGTGCTGCGGCTGCTGGCGGAGGGGCTCACGGACAAGGAGATCGCGGACAGGCTGTTTGTGAGCGTGACGACGGTACGCTATCACGTGAACAACCTGACCGGAAAGACCGGGTTTTCCACCCGTACGGAGCTGGCGGTAAACGCCGTTCGCAGCGGGATCGCGGTGCCGGGGATCTATTGAGGAAAGAACAGGGCGGGAGCAAAGTGCTTCCGCCTTTTTACTGTCGTTTCTGAGGGGGAAGACTGCGGGCCCGTCTGTTATGATCATTTTATTAAATGGGTTTACTATGAGGTTCTGCGCGGTCAGGCAAGCCGGAACGAAAGACGCGGGACGGCTGCGGATGGAAAGGAGAGTGCGATGATGAAAACGATGCGGAAAAAGGCCCTGCCTCTCATTCTGGCGGTCTTTGGGCTGCTTTTGGCGTTCGGCGCCGTAAAGGCAGAGGCGATGGCCGACAACGTGCTTTCGGTATCTACGGAAGCGGACCTGAAAGCCGCGCTGCAGTTGAACGGGTATGAGATCATCCTGAAGCAGGATCTTACGCTCCGGTCCTGTCTGGATATCACCGGGAACGATCTGGTGCTGGACTTAAACCAGCATATGCTCCGGAACGAGACGGCAAACGGCTCGTTTATGTTCAGTATTTCCGGCAGGAACGTCAAGATCATGAACGGAGATATCAACGCTGATCTGTCGGACGGCTACGCGATCTGCGTGCAGCGGGAAGCCGGGGACCTGTGGCTGGAGGAGATCGAGATGTGGGGCGATTACCAGTGCGCGATCAGCGCGCAGGCACAGACCGGCAGCACCGTCTATCTGAACGACGTCACGATCCGGCAGGATGCCAGAGATGACAGTCTGTATGCCCTGGTCCACGTCACCGGCGATACCAGACTGGTCGCGAACACACTGTTTCTGTTTAACGGAAGTAATAATCTGGGCGACAAAGAAAAACCGCTGATCGCTGCCGGAGCGGGAGCAAAGGTGGAACTCTACAACGCGGACCTGGTGAAGAGCGCAGCGGGAAAGATCCTGCAGATCGAAAGCGGGGGAACGTATCTGGCTTTCTGCAATCCTTCATCCGCCATCAGGCTGGATGATACGACTGTTCATACGTATGATGCCCTGCAGCCCTGCGGGACCGGCGCGTACCAGGTGCGCGGGACAAAGCTGGAAGTAAGGATCAGCGAGAACCAGCTGCAGATCACGGCCGTTGACCTGTGGGTGTGGGAACCGTATGCGGGAGAAAAGCCTGTGTTTGAGGTCAACAGCACAGGCCAGCACGTCCGGACGACGTTCCATAACACCGGGGGGTATTTTAACGGCATTGCCTGGCAGGCTTTCGGGGAACAGAAACTGACGCCGGACGATACCTTTGCCGGCGGTACCTGTACGCTCTATCTGCAGCTGATCCCGGAGCCCGGCTGGGCTTTTGCCGAGGATGTTACCGTGACGGTGAACGACGCGGAGGCGTACGCTGCGGATTACGGGAACGGTTTTCTCACCGTCCGCCGCAGTTTTGTGATACCGCCTGTCTTTACGGAAATACCGAAGGATCAGATCGCCATAAAGCCGGATCCCAAACACCCGGATCCCGCGCCTGCGGTCTTTAAAGCCGCGGTATCTTCCTATACGCCCGTGACCTTTCAGTGGCAGGTGTCCAAAGACGGCGGCGTCACGTGGGCAGACTGCAAAAACGGCAAGGGCGGGGCAAGCGGCGTGACGACGAACGAACTATGGGTGATCGGCAGCGATGATAACGACGGAAATCGCTATCAGTGCGTGGTCACCTGCGAAGGGGAGACCTATGAGTCCGTCTCTGCAAAGCTTACCGTCTACGCCTATCCCTGGATCACGGAGGGACCGAAAGCAAAGACGGCGGCTGTCGGACAGACGGTGGCATTTGACGTCGTCATTGCGGGAGACGATGATTTCTCGTTCCAGTGGTATTACAAGCCCGCCGGAAGTTCATCCTGGTCCAAGGTCAAAGCGGCCAGCGGAAAGACCTGCCAGTACGTGCTGAAGACCGAGGCCAGGCACAACGGCTATCAGTACCGCTGTGAGATCACGCGGATGGCGGACGGTAAAAAGATCCCGGGCTGCACCACGAGGACCGACGCCGTAAAGCTGACGGTAAAGAAACTTTCCATCACCGCACAGCCGAAGAACGCAGCGGCGCTGGCGGGCAATACCATGAAGTTCACCGTAGGGGCTTCCGGAGCGGGGTTGAAGTACCAGTGGCAGTACCGGAAGGAAGGCGTAACGGCCTGGTCCAATTCCTCCTTAAGCACTGCCAAAACGAAGACCCTTTCCGTGACGGCCGCACCGAAGCACAACAGCTACCAATGGCGCTGCCGCGTCACCGACGGTGCGGGGACGAAGGCATATACCAAGGCTGTTACGGCGAACGTGTTAAGCATCACCACACAGCCTAAGAATACCACGGCCGCTGTGGGGAAGACTGCAAAGTTCACGGTTAAAGCGGACGGCAAAAATCTGAAGTACCAGTGGTACTACCGCACCTCCGCTTCCGGCACCTGGAAAAAGTCCGGCGTGACGGGGAATGCGACCGCCGTACTCACCACCAACACGCTGAAAACGAGCCACAACGGGTATCAGTACCGCTGCAGGGTGACGGCCGGGACCGTATCCAGATATACGAACACCGTCACGCTCACGGTCGTGACGAAACCCGCCGTGACGGCGCAGCCCAAACCGAAGACGGTGAGTGCGGGGCAGACCGCCTCGTTCAAGGTCGTGGCGGCAGGCGGAGGCCTGCGCTATCAGTGGTATTACAAAAAGCCGTCCGGCTCCTGGACCGCGGTCACTGCCGCTTCGGGCAAGACGGCCACGTACAGCCTGACCGCCCAGGCACGCCACAACGGCTATCAGTACCGTTGTAAGATATCCAACGCGGCCGGCAGCGTTACCAGCAGCGCTGTAACGCTCACCGTACAATAACAGGCCGGAACGTTCATTCAGCTGAGGATCCGAAAGTGATCCGGAAAGGAGACGCGATGTGTAAAACAATGAAAAATGCAGCGTGGCTGTGTCTGGCCGTCCTGACGTGCTTTCTGCTGTTCGGCGCCGTGCGTGCGGACGCAGACGATCAGATCATCAGCCAGGTGGACCTGACGGTCACGGTACCCGAGGCGGGGAAAACCCCTGTTTATCAGATCGGCTGCACCGGCCAGCACGTGCACGTCAGACAGACGGCGGGGACCGCGGCCGTCTCCGGAGTAACCTGGAGCGTCTTTAACGAGGAAGATCAGGAGCGGCAGGTGATCGCACCGGAAGAGCCCGTGATCGCAGGCGCCCGCTACTGGGTGGGCTTTGCCCTGGAGCCGGATCCCGGCTGGGCTTTTCAGGTTTCCGCTATGGTGAGCGTCACCGTCAACGGGGATCCGGCTGCAAACGTGACGGTTTCCGAGGGCAGCCTGTACGTGGAACATTCCTTCCCCGTTGCACCGATCATCCTGTCTTCGCCGGAAGATCAGTACGCCGTCGCGCCCTGGTATATGAACCCGGATCCGGACCCTGCGGTCTTTAAGGCAACCGTAGCATCACGGTATGAGCCCTATGATATCTGGTATTATTCCGACGACAACGGAGAGACCTGGCTCTGGCTCGGTGAAAGTACCGGACTCGTAAAAAAGGGCCCGGGCGTTTTTGAGGCATCTCTTTCCGTTAATGGAGAAGAGGATCTGGACGGGCGCCTGTATAAGTGCAGGATCATGTTCGGCGCAAACGAGCTCTTTACGGAGCCTGCAAAACTGACCGTGAGCTACGAGCCGCTCATCACGGAAGGACCGGAAGATCGGACCGTCACGGCGGGCGAGACCGTTTCGTTTACCGTTTCGGTGACCGGTGACGACGATTTCCGCTACCAGTGGTATTTCAAGGCCGCCGGCAGTTCCGTGTGGAAGCCCGTGCAGGCTGCCAGCGGAAAGACCTGGAAATACGAACTGACCGCAGAGACCCGTCACAACGGCTATCAGTACCGCTGCGAGGTCTGCAGAGGCGGCATACCGCTGTTTACGTCGGTCAGCGATATCGCCACGCTCACGGTGAAGCCGTCGGTCTTTACCAAACAGCCGACGGACCAGTTTTCGGTGAAGACGGACAGCCAGCATCCGGATCCGATCCCTGCGGTCTTTTCCGTGCAGGTGTCCGCGTCGTCCGGGGTCACGTACCGGTGGCAGGCTTTGCCGGAAGGCGGCAGCACGTGGAAGAACTGCGTAAACGGCAAAGGCGGTGTGAGCGGCTGCACCACAAAGAATCTGAAGGTGGTGGGAGACGACGACAACCGGGGCACCCGCTACCGCTGCGGCGTGACCATAGACGGCGTAAAGCACTATTCAGCTTCCGCGCTGCTGACGGTGTACGCCTATCCCTGGATCACCACCGGCCCGGAGCCCGTAACGGCGGCCGTTGGACAGACGGTATCGTTTACAGTCGTGATCGCCGGTTCTGACGAGGAAGAGTTCCTGTACCAGTGGTATTACAACCCCCCACAGCCACCGAGTGGAAGCCGGTGAAGGCGGACAGCGGAAAGACCTGGAAGTACAGCCTGAAGACCGAGGCCCGTCACAACGGCTACCAGTACCGCTGCGAGATCACGCGGAAGGCTGACGGAGCGGCCGTCCCCGGATGCACCACCGTTTCGGGCACCGCGAAACTTACGGTCAAGGCGCTTGCAATCACGGCGCAGCCGAAGATGCCTGCCGCGCTGGTGGGCGGTACGTTAAAATTCACGGTCGGCGCATCCGGCGTGGGCTTAAAGTACCAGTGGCAGGTAAGCAAAGACGGCGGAAAGGTCTGGAAGAACTCCACGCCGGCGTCCGCCACGACAAAGACCATGTCCGTGACCGCCAAAACGGCGCACAACGGGTATCTGTGGCGCTGCAGGATCAAAGACACAGCAGGAAAAACGGTCTACAGCAAAGTGGTGGAAGCAAGCGTTCTGAGCATCTCGGCACAGCCGAAGAGCGTCACGGCAGGCGTGGGCAAGACCGCGAAGTTTACGGTGAAAGCCACGGGCAAGAACCTGAAATACCAGTGGTATTACCGCTCGTCCTCCGCCGAGGCCTGGAGAAAATCCACGGCGCCGGGGGCGGCCACAGCGACCGTGACCACCAATACGCTAAAGAAGAGCCACAACGGCTTCCAGTACCGCTGCAAGGTGACGTCAGGTACCGTAAGCAAGTACTCCGCAGCCGCGAAGCTTACCGTGGTGACCAGACCGGAGATCACCGTACAGCCTAAACCTAAAACCGTAAGCGCCGGCCAGACGGTCACGTTTAACGTCACAGCAAAGGGCAGCGGCATAAGCTACCAGTGGTATTACAGGCCCGCGGGCAGCACTGCCTGGTACCCCGTCAAGGCGGCCAGCGGCAAGACGGCGGCGTATACCCTTACGACAGTGGCGCGCCACGACGGCTATCAGTACCGGTGCGAAGTGTCCAACGCAGCCGGGAGCGTGTACACAAACGCCGTAAAACTGACGGTGAAATAAGGACCCCTGCCCACAGGTCCGGCAGGCCGCCGCTTTCCGCGGACGGACCGGAAACAGCCTTTCATAAGAAAACGAGCGACCCCAAAAGGACTGCCGCGGCGAACCCATACCGCGGCTGTCCTCTTTTTGTGCAGCAAGCCCGTCTGTGCCCGTCCGGACCACAAAATACGGCCGTCCGGCATTGATTTTTCCGCTATTTATGGTATGCTTATACTGATTATTTGTGGACTGGAGAAAATTTTGGCTAATCTTTCGGAAGAGATCAACAAGAGACGGACTTTTGCGATCATTTCGCACCCGGACGCGGGCAAGACCACGCTGACGGAGAAGTTTTTGCTGTACGGCGGCGCCATCAACCTGGCGGGCTCCGTCAAGGGAAAAAAGACACAGAAGCACGCGGTCTCCGACTGGATGGAGATCGAAAAGGAGCGCGGTATCTCCGTCACCTCCTCGGTGCTGCAGTTCAACTACGAGGGCTACTGCATCAACATCCTGGATACGCCGGGCCACCAGGATTTCTCGGAGGACACCTACCGCACGCTGATGGCGGCCGATTCCGCCGTGATGGTGATCGACGCCTCCAAGGGCGTGGAAGCGCAGACCATCAAGCTGTTCAAGGTCTGCATGCTGCGCCATATCCCGATCTTTACCTTTGTGAACAAGCTGGACCGCGACGCCAAGGACCCGTTCGATCTGATGGACGATATCGAGCAGGTGCTGGGCATCGAGACCTGCCCGGTCAACTGGCCGCTGGGGTCCGGCAAGATCTTCAAGGGCATCTACGAACGCGACAAGAAGTGCATCACCACCTTTGTGGCGGAAGGCGCGGGCCAGCACGAGATCGCCACTTCCGCGCTGGATCCGGACGATCCGGAGACGGAAAAGAAGATCGGCAGGGACTTTCTGGACCAGCTGCACGACGAGATCGAGATCCTGGACGGCGCCGGCCACGAACTGGACATGGACATGGTGCTGCACGGACAGCTCTCGCCGGTGTTCTTCGGTTCCGCGCTCACCAATTTCGGCGTGGAGACCTTCCTGGAGCACTTCCTCGCCATGACCACGCCGCCGGAGGCCAGGCTTTCGGACGCCGGGGTGATAGATCCCGTGAGCGAGGACTTTTCGGCCTTCGTCTTTAAGATCCAGGCCAATATGAACAAGGCACACCGCGACCGCATCGCCTTCATGCGCATCTGTTCCGGCAAGTACACGGCCGGCATGGAGGTCAACCACGTGCGGGAAAACCGCGTGATCCGCTTAAACCAGTCCACGCAGATGATGGCGGAGTCGCGCACCATCGTAGAGGAGGCCTACGCCGGGGACATCATCGGCGTGTTCGATCCCGGCATCTTTGCGATCGGCGATACGATCTGCGCCAAAGACCGCAAATTCTCCTATGAGGGCATCCCCACCTTCGCGCCGGAACACTTCGCCCGCGTGCGCCAGGTGGATACCATGAAGCGCAAGCAGTTCATCAAGGGCATCACGCAGATCGCCCAGGAGGGCGCCATCCAGATCTTCCAGGAGTTCAACTCCGGCATGGAGGAGATCATCGTGGGCGTGGTGGGCGTGCTGCAGTTTGACGTGCTGATGTACCGCTTAAACAACGAATACAACGTGGAAGCGCACCTGGAGCAGCTTCCTTACGAATACATCCGCTGGGTGGAATCGAGCGAAAAGCCCGTGGACAAGCTGACCGGCACCTCCGACATGAAGGTGATCCGCGACCTGAAAGACCGTCCGCTGCTGCTGTTCGTCAACAGCTGGAGCGTGGGTATGGTGCTCGACCGCAACCCGGGTCTGGTGCTTTCGGAGTTCGGTAGGAATTAAAAAGGAGGAAATCGTATGAAGTGTCCGTATTGCGGGGGGAAGGATTCGGAAGTCATCGATACCCGTCATACCAACAACAGTTCCATCCGCAGAAGACGGGTGTGTGAGAGCTGCGGCAAGCGCTTCACCACCTATGAGAAGATCGAGACGGTCCCGCTGATGGTCATCAAAAAGAGCGAGATCCGCGAGCCGTACGACCGCGCCAAGCTGGAGGGCGGCATCATCCGAGCCTGCCACAAGCGGCCGATCTCCGTGACGCAGATCGCCGCCCTCGTGGACGATCTGGAGAGCCAGATCTATTCCCGGGACGAGCGGGAGATCTCCAGCAGCGAGATCGGCGAGATGGTGATGGAGGCGCTGCGCGACCTGGACGACGTCGCCTACGTGCGTTTTGCGTCGGTGTACCGCGAATTCAAGGACGTGGACACCTTCCTGCGCGAGATCGAAAAGCTGGCAAAGAAGAAAGACCATGTTTCGAAATAACAAAAAGAAGCTGTTCCCCAAAAAGGTGATCAAGTCCGTGTACGCGCTGGACTATCAGCGCTACTGGGACAGGGGCTTTCGCGGCATCATTCTGGACATCGACAACACGCTGGTGGCGGACAACGCGCCGGCCAACCGCAAGGCGAAAAAACTGATCAGAAAGCAGAAGAAGATCGGGTTCAAGACCTGCATCCTCTCCAACAGCGACAAGGAGCGCGTGCGCGCCTTCGGAAAAAAGGTGAAGTCACCCTACGTATACAAGGCGCACAAGCCTTCGCCGCGCGGCTTTGAGCGGGCCATGCGCAAGATGCACACCGACCGCAGCAACACGCTGTTCATCGGCGACCAGATCTTCACCGACATCCTGGGGGCGAACAACGCCGGCATCTACTGCATCCTGACCGACGTGATAGACGAGAACGAGCGCAAGCAGGTAAAGATCAAGCGCATCTTTGAGCGGCCGATCGTCAAAAAGATCAAAAAGATCGCCGAACTGCGGAAAAAGATGACGAAAAAGAAAAAGTAGTTGAAAGATAGCGCGTGATAAATTAAAATCACACTGTATGTTTTTTAAGATGAAGGAGGACTTCCCAATATGGTAAGAGCAGGCGAATTCAAGAACGGTATTACGATCCAGTACGATGGCAATATCTATCAAATCATAGAGTTCCAGCATGTAAAACCCGGCAAAGGCGCGGCGTTCGTCCGCACCAAGCTGAAGAATATCGTCAGCGGCGGCGTGGTGGAAAAGACCTTCCGCCCTACGGAAAACTTTGACGAGGCCCGCATCGACCGGACCGATATGCAGTATCTCTATGACGACGGGGATCTGTACTACTTTATGGACACCAACACCTATGATCAGATCGCGCTGAACAAGGATCAGATCGGCGACGCGCTCAAGTTCGTGAAAGAGAACGAGATGGTCAAGGTCGTTTCCCATCAGGGCAACGTGTTCGCGGTGGAGCCTCCGCTGTTCGTGGAACTGGAGATCACCGACACCGAGCCCGGCTTTGCCGGCAACACCGCCACCGGCGCTACCAAGCCCGCCATCGTGGAGACCGGCGCACAGGTCGCCGTTCCGCTCTTTGTCAACCAGGGCGACAAGATCAAGATCGACACCAGAACAGGGGAGTACCTTTCCAGAG
>CACZPX010000149.1 GCA_902783095.1 uncultured Lachnospiraceae bacterium | reverse complement strand
GACGCGGGGACGGTCCTTCCTGTCATCATTTTGGAATGATGACAGGAAGGACCGTCCCCGCGTCTTGCCGTCCCCGCGTCTTTGTCTTCCGCGTCTTCACACCGTCAGAACACGTTCTTCTTTCGCAGGTAGAACAGATAGCACACGTACACCGCGGCGCTTAAGCCCCAGGTGATGGGGTAGATCCAGCACACCAGCAGGATGTTGTGCCACACCTTTCCCACGGTAAGCAGCACGCCCACGCGCACCAGGCACCAGCACACCAGCATCACGACGGTGGGCGCGGTGGGCTTTCCCAGGCCGCGCAGCGCGGCGCTCGTCATGTGCGAAAAGCCCATCAAAAAGTAGAACAGCGCGCAGATATTTGCCCGCTGCACGCCGTAGGCGACCACCTCCGGGTCGTCGTTGAACAGGCTGATAAGCGCGGGGGAGAACAGGAACAGCACCAGACCCACAAATTCCACCAAAAGGACCGCCGCCGGGAAGGCAAAGCGCATGCCGGCACGCACGCGGTCCTTTTTGCCTGCACCGCGGTTCTGCGAGATAAAGGTGGACAGCGCCATGGAGAAGGAGCCCACCGGCAGGAAGGTGAAGCCTTCCAGCTTGCCGTAGGCGCCGATGCCCGCCATGGCCATGGACCCGAAGGAGTTGATGTAGCCCTGGATCATCAGGTTGGACAGGTCGATCACGCTGCCCTGCAGGGCGGACGGCAGGCCGAAATGGACGATCTGCTTCAGCTTGTCCTTATGGAAGCGCACGCTGCGCGGCTGCACGCGGATCATCTCGTCCGTCTTTAACAGCCGCCGCAGGGCCAGTATGGCGCTGATGACCTGCGAAAGCGCCGTGGCGAGCGCCGCGCCGGCCACGCCCATGTGAAAAAACCGGATAAAGGAATAGTCCAGCACCACGTTTAACAGGGAACTGAAGATCAGGTAATAGAGCGGATGGCGCGAGTCGCCGGAGGCCTGCAGAATCGCCATAAAGGTGTTGTAAAATACCAGGCCCACGCTGCCTGCAAAATACCAGCGCAGGTAGGTCACCGCCTCCGGCATCACGTCGGCCGGCGTATCCAGCCAGCGCAGCATGACCGGAGACGCCAGAATCCCAACCGCCGTCAAAAGCACGGAAAAGACCAGCCCCATGGCCACGGTGGAGTGCACCGTTTTGTGCACGGCGGTCTCGTCCCCGGCGCCCAGATCGTTGGCGATGATCACGCCGGCGCCGCTGGAAAAGCCCATGAAAAAGCCCACCATGATGTAGATCAGCCCGGCTGTGGAGCTCACGGCCGCCAGCGCGCTCGCGCCGACCAGCCGGCCCACCACCAGGGAGTCCACGGTATTATAGAGCTGCTGAAACAGGTGCCCCACAAAGATGGGGACCGCAAAGCCGATGAGCTTTTTGCGGACGCTGCCCTCTGTCATCAGGAATTCTGCTTTTGCCATGATGGTCTTCCTTTCCGATACCGCGCCGGGCGGCACGCCCGGACAGACGAAAACCGGCGCGTCACGCCGGTTTCTTTGCGATGGTTTCCCTCGTCAGTAAACGCCCTTTTTGCCCAGCCGCCACAGGTATACCAGATAGGTGATCGCGGACAGGCCCCAGGTGATGGGGTAGATCCAGCACACCAGATCGATGTTGTGATAGACCTTGCCGATGGTCATCAGCACGCCCACGCGCACGAAGCACCAGCACACCAGCATCACGATGGTGGGGATGGTGGGCCGGCCCATGCCGCGCATCGCCGCGCTCGTCACGTGCGAAAAGCCCAGCAGGCAGTAGAACAGGCCGCAGATCTGCGCCCGGCGCACGCCGAAGGCGACCACCTCCGGATTGCTGTCAAAGATCGCGATCAGCGAAGGCGCCACAAAGAACAGCAGCGCGCCGATGGCCTCCACCAGAGAGACCGACGTGATCAGGCCGAACTTCAGGCCAGCGCGCATGCGGTCCTTTCTGCCGGCGCCGCGGTTCTGCGACAGGAAGGTGGACAGCGCCATGGAGAAGGACTGCGTAGGCAGGAAGGAGAAGCCCTCCAGCCTGGTGTAGGCGCCGATACCGGCCATGGCCAGCGAGCCGAAGGAATTGATGTAGCTCTGGATCATCAGGTTGGACAGGTCGATGATGCAGGCCTGCAGTGCCGAGGGCAGGCCGTAATGAAAGATCTGCTTCATCTTGTTCCAGTGGAAACGGACCTTTCTGACCGTGACGCGGATCACCTCGTCCGTATGGGTCAGCCTGCGCAGCGCCAGGCAGGCGGACAGGATCTGCGCCACCGCCGTGGCCAGCGCGGCGCCGTCCACGCCCATGCCGAAGATGCCGATAAAGGTATAGTCCAGGGCAACGTTCAGCACGGAGCT
>CACZPX010000148.1 GCA_902783095.1 uncultured Lachnospiraceae bacterium | reverse complement strand
GTTTGCTGCGGCGGCCCGTGGAGGCCTCCTTTACGGTCTCGGCGGTTTCGGTATCCGTTTCTGCCTCTGCCGAGGCGGCGCCAAAGAGGCTGCTGCCCGCGGAGGCGGCTTCCTCCTGCGCGGCGGCCGTGCCGGAAGAGGAAGAGACCGCGCTGCTGACCACCGTATAGCCGCGAGGGATCACAAAGGTATCCAGCAGGGCGTAGGCCGTAAAGCCGGTCAGCAGCAGGGCTGTGATGAGTGCAAATCGCTTTTTCTTTAAGAAGGTTTTCATAGGACTCCTTTCCGTCCGAACAGCGGCGTCGGACTCTGTCGATGGCTGCAGGCGGCCGCTTTTTTATGCGGCCAGCGCTTTTCTGCGGAAGATCAGGCGTTTCTGGATCAGGTAGCTGGCGGCAAAGAGCAGCAGTTCCACGATCAGTTTGGCGGCCAGGGCGTTCATCCCCAGCTTTGCGGTCAGTCCCCACAACAGCACCGTGTTGCAAAGCAGGATCCCGGCCGCGAGCGCGGCATACTGCAGCGCGCTTTTGCCGGCGGACCCGTCTGCGTGAAAGACAAAGCGGCGGTTCAGCTGATAATTGGCCGTGGCGCTGATCAGGCGCGCGCCGGCGTTTGCCGCGAGGGCCGCACCGCTGCCGAACACCAGCAGAAGCAGGGAGTAGGCCAGGTAATCGATGAAAAAGCTGATCAGCGAAGACCCGGAAAACTTCAGGATCTCTTTGTAGATGCGGGCAGAATCCCGCAGCGGATGAAAGTGCGACCCCGCGTTGTTGTCGATGTAGATGGTCGCGATGTCCATCTCGCGCATGGGGATGCCGCATTCCGCGAACTGCAGCAGCGTGTTCATCTCGTATTCATAGCGTTCGCCGGGGACGGCGAGCAGTTTTGGCAGCAGAGACGCCGAAAACGCGCGCATGCCGGTCTGGGTATCGTAGATGCGCACGCCGGAGGCCAGTTTAAAAACGGCGCGGGTGACGGCGTTGCCGAAACGGCTGCGAAGCGGCGAGTCTTGGGACTGCTTTCTGGAGCCCAGGATCAGCGTGCCGGGCGCCTGCGCGGCTGCTTCGCACAGACGCAGGGCGTCTTTTACGGTGTGCTGGCCGTCGCAGTCCAGGATCACGATCACGCTGTCTGCCGGCACGTTTGGCTGCAGCAGGGCAAAGGCCTCTTTCATGGCATGGCCCTTGCCGCGGTTTACGGAGCAGGTGATCACGTGCGCATGCTCTGCGGTGCGCGAAAAGATATCGGCGTAATCGGGGCCGCTGCCGTCGTCGACGACGATCGTTTCGAAGCCGCTTTCGGCGGCCTGGGCGGCCAGCGCGGGCAGGCGGTCATCCGGCTGATAGGCCGGGATCACGGCGTAGCAGGAAAGAGCGGTCATTGGGTTCACCTCCTTGTGACTGGTTGAAAGAAACGGGCGGTTTACGGGAAACCGGAGTGTTTTTATCCTGTTGTGCGCAGTATAGCGGGGAAGGTTAAAGCAAAGTTAAAGGAAAACCGCTTGACAGGAGGGTTTATATAATGTAAACTTTAAGCGGGTTACAGAGTATAAACCTGCTGCGCCCGCAGCTTAAGGACCGGACGGAGCACCCGCCGGCCTTACATGAAACATCAGTAAAGGATAGGGAATATGTCACATTATCGGATGGGCACATTGGAAACGCGCTTTGCACAGATCATCTGGGACAATCAGCCGGTCGCGTCCATGCGGCTGGTGCAGCTGGCACAGGAAGAACTGAACTGGAAAAAGTCCACCACGTTTACGGTGCTGCGCAGGCTCTGCGAAAAGGGCATCTTTCAGAATGAAAAAGGCACGGTGACCGCGCTGATCTCCAAAGAGGAGTACGCCGCGATCCAGAGCACGCAGTTTGTGGAGGAGACCTTTGAAGGCTCGCTGCCGGCCTTTCTGGCGGCGTTTTCCTCCAGACAGAAACTGAGCAGGGAGGAGATCGACGAGCTGCGCGCGCTGATAGACGGGCAGTAGATCCGAAAGGAGCGGCGGCTGACAGACGGACGGCAGATCCGGAATGAGCAGCAACTGGCACATGGGGAGCAAAGACGTGGACAGAAGGGAACGGATGAAAAAACGAAAATGGATGAAAGGCCGGATCATACTGTGGCTGGCGGTACTGGGGATGCTCCTGACGGCCTGCGGCAAAACCGGGGCAGCGGAGCCGCTGCCGGCGTCCGCACAGGAGACAGGGACGTCCAAAACGGCTTTAGCAGACGCAGCAGTCACGGAAACGGAAGCTTCCGAACCGGCGGGGACCACCGCTCCGTCAGACCGTGAGAGCACGGCGCAGATGGAAACGCCGTCCGGTACCGAAACGAAAGAGGAAGCGCCCGCGAATACTGCGGGGTCCGAAGGCGGAGACGAACAGTCCGGTTATTATACGCAGGCAGATATCGATCAGGCAAAGGACGCGGTACGGGATTGGATGAACGAAGCGTTTGAGCAGGGAACGGAGCTGAAGGAACTCTATTACCCCGGCGATGATTTTACCGACGAGTTTTCCGGCTCCGGCTACGACGCCTTTGACAATACCGGCAACAGCATGGTGCTGGGCGGATACTTCATCGAGTCGGACGGGGCCGAACGCGGCACGAGCGGCTATCCGCTCTGGGTCTGGATCCTCAGGCGCAGCCCCGACGGCACCTGGCAGGTAAAAGACGCCGGATATTAAAGGCGCATGAGAGACGCCTTAAGGAGGGAAAGATGGAACGCCTATTTCTGGAACTGTTAAACAGAAGCATTACAGCCGGCTGGCTGGTACTGGCCGTGCTGGTTTTGCGGCTGCTGTTAAAACGGGCGCCTAAAAAGTATTTTGTGATCCTGTGGGCCCTGGTGGCGGTGCGCCTGCTTTTGCCGTTCTCACTGGAGAGCCGGATCAGCCTGATCCCGAGTGCGGAGACGGTGCCGCAGGAGGCGCTGCTTGCCAAGCGGCCTGCGATCGACAGCGGCATCCCGGCTGTAGACCGGGCGGTCAATCCCCTGCTCGGCGCGGCGCTGTCGCCGGCGGAACCGAACGCCCAAGACGGCAGTCCCGCAAAGACCGCGGCCTTTGCCGCCGCCGTCGTGTGGGCGGCCGGAGCGGGGCTGATGCTGCTCTACGCCGCGGTCAGCTTTCTGCGAATCCGCCTGCGGGTGCGGGCCTTTGCAGAGATCGAACCGCGGGTGCGCATCAGCGACTACGTGGATTCGCCGTTTATTCTGGGCCTGTTTTTGCCGGTCATCTACCTGCCCTCCGGTCTGGAGGAGCCGGACCGCGCCTACGTGCTGGCCCACGAACGGGCGCATCTTGCGCGGCGGGACCACGTATGGAAACCGCTCGGCTATCTGCTGCTTGCGGCGTTCTGGTTCAACCCGCTGTTATGGGCGGCCTACCTGCTGCTGTGCCGCGACATTGAGTATGCCTGCGACGAGCGCGTCCTGGCGCGGCTGGACGCCGCGGAGAAAAAGTCCTATGCGTCGGCGCTGTTAAACGTGAGCATCCCGCGCCGCCTGATTCTGGCTTCGCCGCTGGCCTTTGGCGAGACCGGCGTGAAGGGGCGGATCCGCAACGTATTAAAATACAGGAAAGCGACGGTCGGCATCGCCGCCGCGGCGGTGACCGTGTGCGTGGTCTGTGCGGCCTGCTTTCTGACGGATCCGCAGACCGAGCAGCCCGCGGACGCGGACCGGACGCAGCAGACGGCCCAGAAAGACACCGGGCAGGAAGAGTCCACAGCCGGCGACGCGGGCAAAGCCGCAAACGAGACCACAGCTGCAAACGAGACCACGGCCGCAGCGGACAGCCGGGCGGAGACGGACCCGTTCGGTATGCCGACGGACACGTACGCGCATGATCCGCTGGAGCTGCGGGACGTCCTCACCGGGGAACTGGCCTACACCGTGGTGCAGGAACTGCGAAATACGGATGAGACCCATTACGAACTGGTAAAGGCCACCCTTTACGCGCCGGACGGCAGCGTGGTGGAAGAGAGCACGAAATACAACTATACGTTCTGCACGCTGGGACGGCTGGTGATCCGGGAGGATTTCGCCGCGATGTCTAGTGAGGATCCGCGGGACTGGCTGGCTGGCGCCTGCCTGTACGATCCGGTGGAGAAGAAGACGGTGCTGGACGGCGTGTGCCTGTTGTGGAAGCTGGATGAAGAACGCGCCGTCGCGGTGGACGCCGCGGCGCACATTATGGGACTGGTGAACGCCGACGGCGAACTGACGGTCCCCTACACCGGGGAGATCCCCGTGGAATACCAGCGCGTGCAGGCAGACGGGACCATCCTGTGCACCACGGACAGTATGAACAACGAAGTGGTGCTGGACGGCAGCCTGCAGCCCGTAGACGGCGCCGGGGAAGGCCCGCTTTCCATGGCGGAGCGGGAGGCGCTGCAGCACTACGTGACGGGGCTTCTGTCCATGATGGCAGCCGACAGCACGGCGACGGCGTCCGAACAGGACTATGCCTCCACCAACGGCTATATCGTGGCAAAGAATTTCGAACTGCGCCGGGAAGCCTATAAAAAGACGTTTTCTCCGGGCATTACGGACCTGCAGACCGCCGTGCTGATGGGAGAGACCCTGCAGGCAGCGGACGGGGTCCTGCAGATAAAAGTCCACGCGACGGCGGCCTTCACCTTTGGCGGCACGCACCGTGCCATAGATCCATTTACCTACACGGTGTGCATGGAAAGACGGGACGGCGGGCCGGTCTTTACGGACGTCATCGACAACAGCGGCTATGACTATGAGCTGCGCGCGGAACTGAAAAACCTGCGGCAGGCCTGGGTGCCGCCGGACAAATACGTGGACCGCAGCGCTAAGGAGATCGACTACGTGCTGGAGGAACTGTACGGTCATCGGTTCGGCGGGAAAGCGGATCCGGGATCCTATACGGTTTCCCGTGATAACCGGCCCGAGGCTTTTTCCGAGGAGGACTTTGACCTGGCCGTGGACGCGGTGATCCGGCACGTCGGCG
>CACZPX010000147.1 GCA_902783095.1 uncultured Lachnospiraceae bacterium | reverse complement strand
CGCGATCCAGATGATGCAGGCGCTGCTGATGCACGGCGTACCCACCCGCATGTGCCTGTTCCACGGCGAGAATCACGAGCTCTCCCGCAGCGGCAAGCCGAAACACCGCGTGCGCCGCTTAAAGGAGATCACCGAGTGGTTCGACAAATATCTGGGCGTGGAGCGGTAAACGGTTCCAACGACGCTGGCGGAGGAAGTCGCAGTGCTTCCTCCGCCGTTTTCTTACAATTCTGAAAGTATCGCCCTCTTTTGGCAAAGAACCGGTATAATGGAGACTGGAACAGGAGGGATCACCATGCAGAAGAGCGGTTGGAAACAGATGCTGCGGCAGTACGGGCTGCCGTTTCTGGTGCTGCTGCTTTTGTCGGTGCTGCTCCTGCTCTGCCGCAGCCGCGTCCGGACGGAGTTTCCCGTGCTGGACCCGCAGGACGGCGTGATGGACGTACGCAGCGTGGACTTTTCCGCAGACGTGTACCATCTGGTCAACCGCTGGGACTACTATCCCGGTCATCTCTATACCCCGCAGGAACTCTCTGCACCGGACGCACCTGCCAAAAGCATCAACGCCCCGCTGGATGAACGGCTGGGCACCTGGCGTCTGGTGATCCTTGCGCAGCCCGACATCTATCTTTCCCTTTGCAGCTTCTCCATCGACTACGGCACCCGCGTGTTCGTCAACGGACGGGAAGAGCGCCACATCGGCCTCGTTTCGGCAGACCCGGCCAAGGCCGTCCCCATGGGGCGCTATATGACGCTGCCGCTCTATTCCGGTCCCGACGGCCGGATCGAGATCGTCTATCAGTATTCGAACCACATCCACAAGGACGGCGGCTTCATTCAGTCCACCCTGCTCTCCACGCCGGAGAACATCGACGAATACCAGCGCGGGCTCACGCTCTGGTCGCTGCTCATCAGCGGCGGCCTCACCTTCTTTTCGCTGTACTTCCTGCTGAACGCCGCCTTCCAGAAAAGCTGGGAGCACGCGGCGCTGGCGCTGTGCTGTGCGGTGATCGCCCTGCGCAACCAGTTCTTCTTTTCCGAGCATCTGATGCCGGCGGGCTACTCCTTCGTGACGCTGTACCGGGTGATGATCCTGGACGTCTCTCTGATCCCGGCTACGGCGTTCTACCTGGTGGCCGCCTTCTTCCCGTCCGTGCGCGGCCGGCGCGGCTGGGCGGTCCGCTCCTTTACGGCGCTCTTTGCCGTCCTGGCGGTCTGTCATTTTCTGGTGGAGACCAAGGCTCTCGTACTGCTCTGTCACGTCTGCTACTACGTCTGCGCGCCGTACCTGGTCTGGACACTGTACTGCCTGGTGCGCCGCTGCCAAAAGGAACGCCCGGGCGGCACGGATCTGCTCACCTTCGCTGCCATCACACTGTTCGTCTTCATGCTCATCTGGGAAGGGGTGAACAGCGGCAGCGACTCCATGATCAACCACTTCGGGCTCACGCCGCTCGCGATGGTCCTGTGCATCCTGATCCTCGACGCGGTCATCAACATGCGGCTGAACACCCAGAGACTGCAACTGCGCGAGGCCAGGCAGCGCAACGAGCTGCTCGGTCAGGTCAATGAGATGAACCGCGACTTTCTGCGGACCGTTGCCCACGAACTGAAGACGCCGCTCACCGTCATCTCCGGCTACGCCCAGCTGATGGCCAGGCAGCAGGAAAAGGGCCGGCCCGCCGGCGACGCGGCAAAACGGCTGGATACCATCCGCGGGGAGGCCGACCGGCTCGCCGAGATCGTCACCCGTCTGATGGACTATACGTACAGCCGCAGCCGGGAGGCGGAACTGGGGCCGGTAGACGTCTCCCGCCTGTTCGAGAACGCCGGCGCCGTTCTTTCGCCCGTCTGTGCCAGGCGGGGCAACGTCCTCGTCTTTTCCGACAGCTGCGGCTGCCGCGTGCACGGCAGCGACCGGCTGCTGCTCCAGATCCTGATCAATCTGGTGGTGAACGCCAGCCGCCACACGGAAAACGGAAGGATAACGGTCGGGACCGAAGACTGCGGCGACGCTGTGGCCTTCCTGGTGCGCGATACCGGCACCGGTATTGCCCCGGAAGCCGTACCGCACATCTTTGAAAAAGGCTACACCACCACAGAGGGCCGCGGTATCGGGCTCTCCATCTGCAGCAACGCGGTGCGGATCCAGGGCGGCACGCTCGCGCTGCAGTCCACCGGCCCGGAAGGCTCCTGCTTCCGCTTTACGATCCCCAAGGAGGACGAACAATGAGTGATACCATCCTGCTCGTAGAGGACAATCCCCACATCATGGAGATCAACCGCGAAGCACTTCTGATGGAGGACTATACCGTGCTCGAAGCCGCAGACGGACGCGCCTGCATGGCGCAGCTCGCCGCGCACGACGTGGATCTGATCATACTGGACATCATGCTGCCCGACAGCGACGGGCTTACGCTCTGCCGCCGCATCCGGCAGCAGTACGACACGCCGGTGCTGTTTCTGACCGCGCTGGGTGAGAACGTGCAGATCATCCAGGGCCTGCGCGCGGGCGGCGACGACTATCTGACCAAGCCCTACGACATCGGTGTCCTGCTGGCCCGGGTCGAGGCCAGGCTGCGGGCGTCCCGGCGGCGGGAACGGTACGTCAGCCGCGGCGATCTGAAACTGGACACCCTGTCCATGATCGCCTTCTGCGGCGGCCGGGACCTGCTGCTGACCCAGAAAGAATTTCTGCTTCTGCGGGTCCTCGTCCGGGATGCGGACCGGCTCATCCCCAAGGAGGAACTGTATCAGAGCGTGTGGGGCGGATCGTCCGGCGCGGACCACAACGCCCTCTATACCACCGTCTCCCGCCTGAACAGGAAACTGAGCGGCGCTTCGTCGATGCTCCGCGTTGTCCTGCAGCGGGGCAGCGGCTATACCCTGGAAGAACAGTAGGCTCTTACAATTCTGCAAGTTTCACGGAAACAGGCATCCGGCACGGTATACTGTATCATATAAAATCTTTTGTTCACCCGATATTTACTGTCGAAAAGAAAGGAGTCCATGATATGAAACGACGGATAACAGCCTGTTTTCTGACTCTTGTGATGCTTGCGAGCCTGTTCCCCGCCAGCGTTTTCGCGGAGGAAACGGTGTCCGCAGCGGCTCTGGAAACCCTTCCCGAAGAAACGCCCGCGGTCCTTCCGGCAGATGAAGAGCCGGTCCCTGAGCCGGATCTCCCGGAAGCGACGGCGGAACCGGCGCAGGCCTCCACCTGTACCATCACGCTGACCGCGTACCCGCCGGGATCCGCCACGCTCTCCGGCGCGGGCACCTACACCGTGGGCAGCCCCGTCACGGTGAAAGCCGTCCCCGCAAGCGGTTACAGCTTTGAGGGTTGGGCCGATTACGAAAACGAAGAAGCGATCAGCGAAAACCCCTATACCTTCACCGCAAACGGTGACCGGGCCCTTGAGGCAGTGATGAGGAAGGACGGCGAGTATTTCGTCAACATCAACAGCCCGCTGGATCTGGAGGTCTCTCCCCTGCTGGACACCTACCGTCCGAATACGCAGATCACGCTGACTGCCCCCCCGCGCAGCGGGCGCAGCGTCGTGTACGAATACGGAGTAGACGTGGACGGCACGGCCTCTTCCGTGAACTGGAGCCGCCTGAACGGAAACCGCTTCACCATGCCGGCCAGCGACGTATGGGTGCGCGGCCTGTATTCGGTGAATCTGTCCCTGAACGTCGGTCCCCACGGCAGTGCCTCGCTGTCCCCTGCCGGCCCTTATTACAAAGGGGATACCGTGTCCGTGACCACCGTGCCGGATGAGGGATACCGCCTGGAGAGTATCTCCAATCTTCCGCCGGAATACTCCTCTTCAAACGGCGTCTATACCTTTACCGTAGATGCCGACCGCACCCTGGACCTGACGTTTGAAAAACGCCCGACCGCGGGCGTCAATCTCGGCGTATTCCCCTCGGGCAGCGGTACGGTGTCCTCTTCGGCAGACAGTACGGCCGGAACGATCACCGTCACGGCCACACCGAAGGATGGCTATCATTTCCTGCGCTGGCAGGATCCGCAGACCTCCGAGGTCTTTTCTACCGACAATCCCTATACCTTTTCCCCGAAAAACGACGTGACGATGTACGCCGTCTTCTACGTCATGGTCTATAAGAATCCCGGCATCACAAACGGCAGCCTGGAGATCGTAAACGAAAAGCAGATCTATGCCGAGGGGGATACCGTGACCCTGCTGGGCCATCCCAACGAAGGCTACGTGGTAGACTATTATATGGCCGGCGAACTGCAGGGGACTTCCGCCAGGCTCACGCGGTTGTCCGGCAACAGCTTTACCATGCCCGCCAACGATATGGTGGCAAGCGTCGTGTTTGCAAGGAATTACCATATCACCGCCGCGGCCAGTCCTGCCGCGGGCGGCTCCGTTTCCGGCGCGGGAGATTATAAAGAAGGCAGTACCGTCACCTTAACGGCCACGCCGAACGCCGGCTATTCCTTTGCCGGCTGGATGGAAAACGGCAGCACCGTGAGCACCGCTTCCGTCTATTCCTTTGAAGCCGCGGCAGACCGGTCCCTCACGGCCCGTTTTGAGCAGACTTCTGTCACCACATACACCATAAGCGCTGAGGCCAGCCCCGCCGCGGGCGGCTCCGTCTCCGGCGCGGGCCAGTACGAAGCGGGCGTGACCGTCACCCTGACAGCCACGCCGAACGCCGGCTATTCCTTTGCCGGCTGGACGGAAAACGGCAGCACCGTGAGCACCGCTTCCGTCTACTCCTTTGAAGCCTCGGCAGACCGGTCCCTCACGGCCCGTTTTGAGCAGACTCCCGTCACCAAATATACCGTCAGCGCTACGGCCAGCCCCGCTGAAGGCGGCTCCGTCTCCGGTGCGGGCCAGTACGAAGCGGGCGCGACCGTCACCTTAACGGCCACGCCGAACGCCGGCTATACCTTTGCCGGCTGGACGGAGAACGGCAGCACCTTGAGCACCGCTTCCGTCTACTCCTTCGAGGCCGCGGCAGACCGGACGCTCACGGCCCGTTTTGAGCAGCTGTCAGCCGTTCCGGTCCCCTACGTGGACGCTGCCGGCGCCGCGCAGACGCCCGTCCAGGGCTGCACGGCGGTACAGGCCGGCACGACCGGGTGGACCGAGGGCTGGTACGCCGCGTCCGGCGAGGTCCGCATCGAGTCACGCGTAAGCGTGTCCGGCGCGGTGAATCTCATCCTCTGTGACGGCGCGACGCTCACGATCCCGAAGGGCATTGGCGTAACGGACGGCAACAGCCTGACGATCTGGGTACAGAGCCACGGCAGCAGCCGCGGCAAACTCCAGATCGACGGCGTGGACGATTACAATGCCGGCATCGGCGGCAATTACCAGACCAATACCGGTACGATCACCATCAACGGCGGCGAGATCCATGTCAACGGCGGCAACGGCAGCTACGGCGGCGCCGGCATCGGCGGCGCCGCCGTTCGCAGCGGCGGCAGCATCACCATCAACAACGGTCTGATCTATGCCAACGGCGGCTGGGAGCGGTAT
>CACZPX010000146.1 GCA_902783095.1 uncultured Lachnospiraceae bacterium | reverse complement strand
TCACCTTTGCGTCGGTAAACGGCCCCGGGATCACGGCGATGCCCTGCGCCACGGGGATCACGTCTTTCTCCGCTTCCCCGGCCGGCGGAAAGAGCGTTCCGTCCGCCCGCTGCCGCAGTTCAAAGCCCTCGCCCGCCTCCTCTACGGAGCGGTAGACGCCGCAGGCGTCGGCCGCAAAGGCCGGATCCCAGCAATACGGCTTGCCGGTATAGCGTTCTTCCGTCATGGGCAGCCCGGCATGCAGCCGCAGGGCAGCGTCCGCGATCAGGCTCACCGGCACGCCGGACGTGTTGCAGAGCACCACGACGCCCAGATTGGCCTCCGGAGAAAACAGGATCTGCGAGGAGACGCCTGGCAGCGCGCCGCCGTGGCCGATCACCCGGAGACTGCCGAAATTGCGGACCATCAGGCCGTTGGCGTAGGCCACGCCCGGCAGGTAGCTGATCACAGGCTGCAGCATCAGCCGCAGCCGGTCCTCCGAAAGCAGGCGCGCCCCGCCGTATGCGCAGGCGCCTTCATTTAGATACATGCACACGTATTTTTTGAGATCCGCCAGGGTGGATTTCATGGCGCCGCCGCCGTTTAACACGTGCGCGTGGTTGTAATAGTCGCGGTCCCCCACCCGCACGCCGTTCTCCACGCGGTACAGTACGGCCGCGTTTTCGTCCCGCGCCGGGGCGGTAAAATCGCAGCAGCTGCGCGTCATGCCAAGCGGCTGCAGAATATTCTCCCGCAGATACTGCGCATAGGGCACGCCGCTCACCAGGCGGATGATCTCCGAAAGCAGCGCAAAGCCGTCGTTGCAGTAGCTGAAGTACGTGCCGGGCAGGCCGATCAGACCGCTCTGTACGGTCTGCGCCTCCATCTGCGCGGCGACCTGCTTTCTGCCCTCTTCCGCCAGCGCGTCGCTGCAGGCCAGTTCGTGGTCGTTGTCCGCCGCAAGGCCCAGCTTTGCCGCGACATCCTTTGCAAGCAGCCGCTTAAGCGGGAAAAAGCCGCCGGAGTGGCTCATCAGGTGCCGGATGCGAAGCCCGAGCTGATGCGTGCCCCTCCATTCGGGAATATAGTCGCTCACCAAATCGGTTTCGGAGAGCAGGCCGCGCTCCTCCAGCTGGCGGACGGCCAGACAGGTGAAGGATTTGGTGCAGGACGCGATCCCGAAGATTGTGTCTTCATTGACGTGAAGCTTTCTTTCCGCGTCGCGCCAGCCGAAAAAGTTCTGATACTTTACGGCGCCGCTGCCGTCAAAGACGGCGACGGCAAGGCCGGCGGCGCTGTAATGGTCCATGATCTGCCGGATGTATTCCTCCAGGGGGGGTATCATAGTGGTCTCCTTTTTCTTCAGAAGGTGTCGATCTCGGCCTGTGTGAGCAGCCTGATGCCGCGCTGCGTCAGGATCTCCTGCGCCTTGTCGTTGTCGTTGGCGCGGACGATCACGCAGGCGCTCTCGCCGGATCTCACCACAAAGGCGTAGATGTACTCCACGTCCACCCCGTGGTCCGCCAGGCACTGCAGCACGCTTGCCAGGCCGCCCGGCTCGTCGGTCATCAGGGCCGCGATCACGTCGTTTTCGGAAAAGATGCGCTCATCCTCCTTCAGCGCCGCGCGGGTGGCCTCGTTGTTGGAGGTGATGAAACGCAGCACGCCAAAGTCCAGCGTATCCGCTATGCACAGTGCGCGCAGTTCCACGTTGTGCGCCGAGAGCAGCTGCAGGATCTCTGCCAGAGAGCCCTTCTTGTTTTCCAGGAATACCGAAAATTGCTTAACTGTCATGGTTCTTCTCCTCCTTTTTATGATCTTTCGGCCGCGCCGGCCGTACGCCGGCGGCCGCTTTGTTCTTAATCATGCAGCTTGCGCCTGTCGATCACGCGGACCGCCTTGCCCTCGCTGCGGGCGATGGACTTAGGCGCGACAAGATGGATCTTAGCGGTGATGCCCAGCATGGACCGCATGGCGTCGGCCAGCTTGCGCTCCGCCGCGGAGATCTCCTTCACCACGTCGGAGAAATTCTCCGCGTTGAATTCCACGTTCACGTCCAGCGTGTCGGTGTTGTTCACGCGGTCCACCACGATCTGGTAGTTAGGCGCGTAGCCCTCGTTCAAAAGCACGGTCTCGATCTGGGACGGGAACACGTTCACGCCGCGGATGATCATCATATCGTCGCTGCGGCCCATGGGCTTGGCCATCTTGATCAGCGTACGGCCGCAGGAGCATTTCCCACGGTGCAGCACGCAGATATCCCGGGTGCGGTAGCGCAGCAGCGGGAAGGCCTCC
>CACZPX010000145.1 GCA_902783095.1 uncultured Lachnospiraceae bacterium | reverse complement strand
CAAGCAGATCGTAGACGCCGTGATGCTGGCTGCCAAGGTGGTTCGCGGCGAGTGTACCATCGAGGACATCACTTTCAAGAATCCCGAAGACGGCGAATATCTGGGCAAGCCCATCCCCCGTCCCGACGGTCTGGCCAAGGTCACCGGTCTGGCCGACTACGGTGATGATCAGGCCCTGAAGATGCCCGACGGCACCCTGTACTGCCGCGTCGTGCAGCCCCGCGTCGCCCATCATGCCAAGCTTCTGAAAGTCAACATCGAAGAAGCTGAAAAGGTGGAAGGCGTCTACAAGGTCATCCTGGCAAAGGATATCATCGAGGCCGGCGGCACCAACATCATGGCGGAAGGCCAGTTCCACGAGAGAAGCACGGTCCTGACCCCTTCCCGCAAGATCCTGCAGGACGAGAAGATCTTCCGCTGGGGCGACGTGGTGGCCCTGGTGGTCGCCTATGACGATCTGACTGCCCGCGAGGCGGCGAAACTGGTCAAGGTCGAGATCGAGCCGCTGCCGGCGTATCCGACCTATCTGGAGGCGGTCATGCCGGATGCGATGCGCATCCACGAGGATACCCCCAACATCTTCTGCGAACAGCCCGTATTGAAGGGCGTCGGCATGGAAGACGCGGAAAAGGTGCGCGAGATGATCGACAATGCGCCTTACGTCGTGGAGGGAAGCTTCTTCTCGTCGCGTGAGCCGCACCTCTCCATCGAAGGCTGCGTCGCGCAGGCCTACTTTGACGAGGACGACGTCATGACGATCCACTGCAAGTCGCAGTGCACCTATTCGTCGATCGGCCGTATCGGCGGCTCCCTTGGTATCCCCAAGAACAAATACCGCATCATCATGAACTACACCGGCGCGAGCTTCGGCTGGTCCACCAACGCCGGCGATATCGCGCTTGTCGCGGCGGCTGCCATGGTCACGAAGCACCCCGTTTCGATGTCCATGACCTATGAAGAACATCAGCATTTCTCCGGCAAGAGATGCCCGTCCAACTCCAACGGACGTCTGGCCTGCGATAAGGACGGAAGGATCCTTGCGGCGGAGTTTGATATCGGCATGGACCACGGCGCATACAGCTGGGGCGGCGACGACGTGATGACCAAGCCTGCCCGCTTTACGTTCTGGCCCTACAACGTGCCCAACGTGGCCGGCCTTGTGCGCGTGGCGAATACCAACCACGCCTTCGGTACGGCTTACCGCTCCTATGGTTCGCCGCAGGCCTATACGCTGTCCGAGCCGCTGATGGATATGATGGCGGAGAAGCTGGGCATGGATCCGTTCGAGTTCCGCTACAAGAATATCGCGCGTCCGGGCGAGACCAATATCAACAGCTATCCGTTCCGTCAGTATCCGATGGAGAAGATGATGGATACCATGAAGCCCCTCTACTACGAGGCGGTGGAACGCGCCAAGAAAGAGGATACGCCCGAAAAGCGCCGCGGCGTAGGCCTTGCATGGGGCGGCTTTAACGTGACGGAAGGTACGGCGGACTCCGCCGAGGCGGATCTGGAGCTTCTGCCGGACGGCCGCTTCCGCAACTACAATACCTGGCACAACATGGGTCAGGGCGGCACGGTCGGTTCCGTTATGGTCACGCTGGAAGCGCTCAGAGAGCAGGGTATCACCACCACGCCTGAGAACATCCACCTGATCCAGAACGACACCAAGCTCTGCCCGGACTCCGGCATGGCCGGCGCCAGCCGTTCGTTCTACATGACCGGCCAGGCGACCCGCGTGGCAGCCAAGAAGCTGGTCGACGCGATGCGCAGGGAAGACGGCACGTTCCGCACCTATGACGAGATGGTGGCGGAGGGCATCCCTACCAGATACCGCGGCCGTTACGAGACGACCACGACGCCCGGACTGACCCGTCTGAATCCCAATACCGGCGTCGGCGATCCTACGCCTGCCTTCACCTACTGCCTGAATATGGCGGAGGTCGAGGTGGATACCAAGACCGGCAAGACGACCTGCATCGGCTTTACCTGCGTGGACATGATCGGTACGGTCGGCAACATCGACGCCGTCAACGGCCAGGCCTACAGCGGCATCGCGCACGGCATCGGCTTTGCGCTTAAGGAAAACTATCAGGACGTGAAGAAGCACGGCAACATGGCGGGTGCCGGCATCGGGTTTATCAAGGATATCCCCGACAACATCAACGTCATCCATATGCCTGTTACGATCGAAGACGGCCCGTTCGGCGCCTCCGGCTCTTCCGAGGCCTTCCAGGCTTCCGGCCACTGCGCGGTGCTCAACGCCATCTACGACGCCTGCGGCGTGCGTATCCACGAGATCCCGGCGCTGCCCGAGAAGGTCAAGGCGGGCCTGGACGCCATCGCCGAGGGCAAGGAGCCTTATGCTCCCGCCAAGTACTTCCTTGGTTCCGACATGTACGAGGAACTGGAGCAGCTCAAGAACGATCCGAAGGAATACGACAGCTACAACTTCTATGTGTCGCTGGATGATCCCGATGCGGAAAGACCGTTCTAAAGTCACCCCTTAAAGAACGGAACAGAGAGGGCCGCCGCGTTTGCGGCGGCCTGAATCACTTGAGATCCTATCTGCGAAGGAAGGTCTTCGGGAAAGAGGCGTATTTTGGCATATCTGGAGGATTTTGAAAAGCTGCTGAAGGAGCGCTGCCATCAGAACGAAGTGCCCGGCTGTACGGCGGCCTGCCCCTTTCGCCTGAATATAAAAGACATCATCGCCAAACTGAAAAAGGGGCGGTTCAACGCGGCGCACCGTGTGTTCCAGAATACGGTGGGCTTTCCCGCCATCGTCGCGGCGGCCTGCGACCGGCCCTGCCGGGAAAAGTGCATGAGAAACGCGGCGGACGCCGCCGTGGATCTGCACGCGCTGGAGCAGGCCATGTGCAGATACGCCACGCGGAAGGACCCGAACGCCTACAATCTTCCGGCCAGGGCGGAGCGCGTGGCCGTCGTCGGCGCGGGGATCAGCGGCCTGGCCTGCGCGCTGCTTTTATGCAATAAGAAATACCAGGTCACCGTCTTTGAAAAAAGCGATCATATCGGCGGAAGCCTGCGGGACGCCATGGACGCGCAGCTCTTTGACGAGGACGTCCAGAGGCAGTTCCAGTATGAAAAATATGAGTGCGTGCTGTCGCATGAGGTCCGCAGTATTGAAGAACTCGCCGCTTTTGACGCCGTCTACGTCGCAACGGGCGCGCAGGCGGACGGTCTGGGGCTTGCCGCGTCCGGGACGGGCGCCTTTGCCACCGACGTGCCGGGCGTGTTTTTCGGCGGAAGCATGCGGGGCAGGACGCACATGCAGGCGCTTTCCGACGGCCTGCTGGCCTCCCGCGCGATCGAGCGCTACTTAAAGACCGGCCTGATGAACCAGCCGGAAGAGGAGGCAGACGCCCGGTTTGCCGCGGACCCCTCTCGGTACCAGAAAAAGGAGCCGGTACTGGCGGCGAACGGCCGGTACTATACGGAAGAGGAGGCGGTGCGCGAGGCGGAGCGGTGCGAGCTCTGCTCCTGCGACGCCTGCATGCGCGCCTGCGACCTGATGCGTCATTTTGACAAGACGCCGCGCCGCATCTACGAGGAGGTCTACGTGACGATCCGGCCCGGTACGCTTTCCCGCGACGGCACTATGGCGACCAGACTGATCTCCACCTGCAACCGCTGCGGCGTCTGCCGCTCGGTCTGCCCCGAACACATCGACTTCGGCGCTTTCTTTGAAAAGAGCATGGAGGAGATGAAAAAGAAGGGCGCCATGCCCTGGGCCTTTCACGATTTCTGGCTGCGCGACATGGCCTTTTCCAACGGAGAGGCCGCCTGCACGGTCCTGCCGCCCGGCAAAACGGAGTATCTGTTCTTCCCCGGCTGCCAGCTTGGCGCGTCGGATCCCGCGTACGTGAGCCGGACCTACGCCTGGCTGCGGGAGGAACTGCCCGGTACGGCGCTGCATCTTTCCTGCTGCGGGATACCCGCGCAGTGGGCGGGAGAGCAGGAGCTGCACAAGGCGGTGACGGACGGAATCACAGCGACGTGGGAGCGCCTGGGACGGCTGGTCTTTATCCTGTCCTGCCCCACCTGCATGCGGTCCTTTGACCGGTACCTGCCCGGTATCCGCTGGATCAGTCTCTATGAACTGATGGCGGAGCGGCCTTCGGCGCCGGCGCTGGCGGCGTGCCGGGAACCCCTGGCGGTCTTTGACGCCTGTGCGGCGGCCGACCATCCGCAGGTGCGGACCGCGGTGCGGCAGGTACTGCAAAAGGCCGGGATCCCGTATGAGGAGATCCCGCACGAGGACGGCAGTCTTCCTTGCTGCAGTTTCGGCGGGCACGCCGGGATTGCCGCGCAGCGGTATTCGGAACGGGTGATCGAGCGGCGCGCCGCGGAGACCGACCGGCCCATCGTCGCCTATTGCGCGAACTGCCGGGACAGCTTTGCGTCAAAGGAAAAAGAGGCGGTCCATATCCTGGATCTTCTGTTTGGCCTGAATGCCGGAAAAAGGCCGGCGCCCACCGTCACGGAGAGGCGGAAAAACCGGATCCGGCTCAAAAGAGAACTGGCCCGGGTCTATCTGGGAGAGGAGCCGCAGGAAGAGGAGACCATGAAACTCTATATCAGTGAGGAATTGAAGCAGAGAATGTCCGCGGACCTGATCCTGGAAAGCGACGTCGCGGAGGTCATCCGCCGCTGCGAGGAGGAAGACCGCAAGCTGATGGACCCGCAGAACGGACATTTTATCGGGCACAAAAAGATCATGAACATGACGTACTGGACCGAGTATCTGCCGAAAGAGGACGGCTTTGAGGTGTTTGCGGCCTATGCCCACAGGATGAGCCTGGAGGCGGAGGATACCAAAAATGGCTGAAGACAGAAAACTGATCTGCCACAGATGCGGGGTGGAACTGGTGCCGGTAAAGACGTTTTTCAACTATCTTGGCCACAATTTCAACACGGAACTGCCGGCCTGCCCCAAGTGCGGCGAGGTGTTTATCCCCGAGAGCCTGGTGCGGGGCAGGATGACGGCGGTGGAACAGGAACTGGAGGACAAATAACACACGGTGTTAAGAACGACGAAGGACGCCCGTCCGGCCTTTAGGCAAGGACTGACGCCGTTTTGCGGGTAGGAGGAGCGCATGAACGAGAGCTTATCATCCGCTCCGCATCCCGGCGGGACCGCTCAGACGGAGCGGCTGGTCACGATTGCCGCGCTGAAGCAGGGCGCCCGGATCCTGGAGATCGGCAGCGGGCGGCGCGAAACGCTCCGCTGTCTGAACGCCCGGGGGTATAACTGTACGGGCGTGGAAGCGGACCCGTCTTGCTGCGACGGGAAGGAGGTCCTGTACTGGCAGTCCGGTACGCTGCCGTTTGCGGCGGGGACCTTTGACGCGGTGCTGATGGAATGCAGCCTGTCCTGCGTGGAAGACCGGGACGGCGTGCTGGCGGAATGCTGGCGGGTGCTGAAAGAAACGGGCCTGCTCCTGATCACGGACCTGATCGCGCGCGGAGAGCGCGGCGGACTTCTGCTTGCGGCGGATTACCGGGAACTGCTGATACGGGAAGGTTTTTATATCGTTTACGACGAGGACCGGACCGCGGATCTGATCCAGCTGGCGGGGGAACTCCTCTTTGCCCGGGGAACGGCCGGACTGGACGCGTTTACGGGAATGACCAAGGAAGAGCGGGTAAGGATCCGGCCGGGGTATCATCTCTAGGTCGCCGCGCCGAATCTGGACGCGGAGCGCAAGGCGGCGCTTGCCGGGCTGCCGTTTCAGACGGTTCGGGATCTCACCGGAAAAACGCCGGCGCTGCTTGCGGGCAGCGCAAAGGAAGTGGCCAGGATCATCACGGTCAATACGAGCGCCACGACGGGAGAAAAAAAGCGGATCTATTTTACGGCCGGGGACATGCAGGCCACGGAGGACTTTTTCACCTACGGCATGGCCCCCATGATCGCCGCCGGAGAGACCTGCACCGTTTTGATGAACGGCGCGCACGCCTATACGATCGGCGGTCTGCTGGAGACGGCGCTTACGCGTCTCGGCGCAAAAACGGTGCGTCACGGCAACCCGACGGACCTGGACCGTGCGGCCGAGGCCTGCAGGGACGCCGCCTGTATCGTGGGGCTGCCGAACGATCTTGCGGCGCTTGCCGCCTGTTATCCGAAGTTGCGCCCGAAAAACGTGCTGCTGTCCGGGGACTACGCGGCGGAGAGCGTGATCGCCAGGCTGCGGAGCACCTGGGGCTGCACCGTCTTCATGCACTGGGGGATGACGGAGACCGGTTACGGCGGCGCGGTCACGCAGGCGGACGGCGGGCTGTTCCATATCAGGAGGGATCTGCTGATCGAGATCGTCGATCCCGAAACGGGGGAGCCGCTGCCGGAAGGCGCCCCGGGGGAGATCGTCGTCACGACGCCGGAACGGAGGGGGATGCCCCTTACGCGGTACCGTACGGGCGATATCGGAACGCTTGTGTACGACCGGGAACGCGGAAGACTTGCCCTGGCAGACCTGCGGGGCAGATACGGGGACGAACAGAGCCTGCCGGGCGGCGGGACGATCAGCATCCACCGGCTGGACGAGATCCTCTACGCCATCCCCGGGCTGGTCTGCTACAGCGCCGCGCTCAGCAAAACCACGCTTCGGATCGGCGTGGCCGGCGACGTGCCGTATCAGACGGTGATCCGGGCCGTCAACAGTGCGTACCCGCAGCTTAAGGTGGCGTGTACGCGGGGAGAATATCAATGTGGAAAAAGGAGGCTTGTCTTAGAAGGTGAAGATTGCCATTGCCTGTGAGGATATGGATCTGGAGTCGCTTGTCCCGATGACCTTTCGGGAGAGCGCTTATCTGATGATTTTGGATACCGAGACCAACGAGGTCACGGATATCTACAAAAAGAGGGACGAGGAAAATATGTGGTTCGCGGAACGGACGCTCGCGCATGACTGCGAGGCGATCATCTGCGGGCCGATGGAAAAGGAACCGTTTGAAAAGCTGGCCCTGGCGGGCGTAACGCGCTATAACGGCACCGGCAGAAAGCTCTGGAAGGCCTATGAGAAGATGCAGCGCTACCAGCTGGACTGGATCGCCGATTATATCGGCGGCCCTGGCGCCTTTGGTCACAGCCACAGCGGCGAGTGTGAGCATCATCATGAGGAGGAAGAGTGAACCTCGGGGACGGTTCTGAGACACGGTGAGACACGGGGACGGTCCTTACTGTCCTCAGCCGCGGCTGAGGACAGTAAGGACCGTCCCCGCGTCTTCATCCCGCGTGTCACTTTTCATTCTTAAGCCGTGGAGGGCAAATGCTTTCGCGGCTTTTTTCTTTGGGCATTCTCCGGCAGGAAAACGGCATCTGCGGGGAAAGCGTTTGACTTTTCGCTTTTCAGCCGTATAATGAAACGTGGATTAGTATGCCAAAAAACAAATCTATTCTATCCTAGGAGGAAACAAGTTTATGGCAAGAAAAAGACAATCGATGGATGGCAACCAGGCTGCCGCT
>CACZPX010000144.1 GCA_902783095.1 uncultured Lachnospiraceae bacterium | reverse complement strand
GAAGCGACTGGGGCGCCAAGCGCTACATGAACATGGATCACCTGTCCGATATGGACATGGAACTGTCAGCAGACTAATGGCCGGCAGGCTGCCAGCCACCGAGTGGGAATTAGATTTTGCGAAACATGCTTGACACTATCCCCGCTTGGAAACTGTCACTCAAAGATATTACCAATCCCTAAGTGAAGTCCTCCAACGGACGGCCTTTTTGGATGTGTCGATATATTTGGGGCTTTTTGCCGCCCCGCACGGCGGTGCGCCGCGTCAGTCCATGCTTACCGGGATCTTTCTGGATACGTAGCCCCATTCGTCACGCTCCACGCGGAGGACAAAGGGGAAGAGGTCGTGTTTGATGCACATCCAGAAGTCCGGTTCCGGGTAGACCTCCTGGTTGTTCGGGTCAAAAAAGTGGTCGCCGCCGTCAAACTGCAGGGCGGCCAGCCGCTCCTCCAGGTCCGGGAAGGGCTCGCAAAGCAGCAGGCGCTTTAAGTACTTTGCGCACAGCTCGTCCTCCTTTGCCGGGCGGACGCCGGAGTTGCCCATGCATACGAGCGAGACGGTCTGCGGCGCGCGCTGTCTTACGTAGGCCGCGATGGCTTTTGCGTTTACAAAACTGCCGGTCAGCAGCTCGTCCGCACCGGCGGCGTTTACGATCCCCTGCGTGCCGGCGCTCGTGGTATGGACGATGCGCCGTCCGGCAAGGTCCGCTTTCTGCGCCGCGGACGGGGAATTGCCCAGGTCAAAGCCGTCGCACTTTCTGCCGCCGCGCTCACCGGCCAGGAGCACGTCCGGAAACTGCGCCCGGAAACGGAAGGCGTCCTCTACTTTTCCCATGGGGCGCACTTCCGCCGCGCCGAAACTGTACAGGTAGGGCTCCAGCGAAAACGCGCGCAGCACGTCGATGATCACGGTCAGGCCGCGGGCCTGTTTTGCCCCATCTATCATATGAAAGATTCTGATCTCACCCGAAAACGGTTTACCCATCGCTTTGTCCTCCTGCCTGCAGACCGGCTCATAGGCCGGAAACACCCCGAGTTTAGTATACCGGGGCCTGCTTTGCAAGCCCGGCGGGCGGCGGAAAGTGAAAGCTTTGTGAAGTTTTCGCTTCCCGTTTGTCCTGCGTCTGTTTTTCTGCTACAATGTCGGCGGGTCCGGCGGGGCAAACGCGCCGCGGGTTTTGATGCGGCCGCGTCCCCGGACCGGAAAGAAGAAAGATGGGAGGGTGATCCACCATGAAAGCACCGTTCTCTCCTTACCTGCTCTCGATCAAGCCGGGGCTGCAGCGGCTGATCGGGCTTCTGGGTGAGGATTACGACTATGTGAGCGTGCTGGCAACCGATTCGCACGGCCTGACCGTTTCCAGTTCCAGGCACGCGCGGTCCGTCAGCAGCGAGACCATGAGCACGGAGCGCGGCGTCGTCGCGCGCGTATGGAAGGACGGCCGTTACGCGGAATACGCGGAAACGGATTTTTTTCCGGACCATGCGGCGGACACGGCAGCCCGTGCAAGACAGAAGTTGAACGCGCAGTTTGCGCTGCTTACGGAACTGGGCGTGCAGGTGTACGAAACGCCCAAAATGCCGGACGAACCGCTCACGCTCTTTGTGGAAAAAGAGGCGGAGGTCCTGCCGGAAAATGTGGCGGTGAAGGATCTGGTCGCGCTCGCCAACACGGTCTGCGAGACCGGGCTTGCCGCCGATGACTGCGTGATCGACTGCCAGGTGCGCATGAGCACGACCCACGTCAACAAGCTCTTCCTTTCCGCGCACCGCGATCTGGCCCAGAGCTACGTCTACAGCGAGGGCAGCGTGTTTGCGGTGGCCGGCGCGGGGGAAAAGACCCAGGTCAACTATGAGAGCGTTTCCGGCCTGGCCGGCGCGGAGATCTTTGACGCCTTAAAGGAAAAGGCCGTCTCCTGCGTGGCCGCGGCCAAGGAGATGCTTTCCGCGGACCGCATCGTCCCCGGCGAATACGAAGTGATCACCAGCCCGGAGGTGTCCGGCCTGATCGCACACGAGGCCTTTGGGCACGGCGTGGAGATGGACATGTTCGTGAAAAACCGCGCGCTTGGCAAAGACTATATAGGGAAGCGCGTAGGCAGCGACCTGGTGACCATGCACGAGGGCGCCGCCTATGTGGACGAGGTGTCCAGCTACGCGTTTGACGATGAGGGCAACCTGGCG
>CACZPX010000143.1 GCA_902783095.1 uncultured Lachnospiraceae bacterium | reverse complement strand
GTCTTCCAGCGCGTGTCGGAGCCGTACATCACGATGCCGTTGCGGTAGACAACCGCAAACTCCGCATACATGCGCTTGCCGGCCTCCGTCACCACCACGAGGTCCGAAAGCAGCATGCCGGCCGCCTCGAAGTTTTTCACCTGCGCGTACTGCTCTTTGGGGGCCGACTTAAACTTCATCATAGACACGTAGGTGGCCGCAAAGTTGGCAAACGGCAGGACCATCAGCATGCCGGGGATCATCAGATAGTTGCGTTTGGTCTTGAAAATGATAAGTCCCAGAATGATAAACAGCAGGGATGCGGCCGCGCACACCAGCGCCTTGATCATCAGATTTTTGCGCCGGTAGTCGGCATAGCCGTAACTTCCCTTTTGAATGCCTCCGTCAAACATGGGCAGGCCCTACCTGTACTGCAGCACCGCGGTCTGCGGCTGCGTCTCGTCCGTCAGCGTAAAGACGGGGCCGTCATAGTATACGACGTCGTCCCTGTGTGACAGGAAGCGGTCGGGCGTTGCGATCACGTCAAAGCCCATGGTCTCCGTGCGGTAATGCATGGGGATCACCACGCGCGGCGCGATCATCGCCGTCAGCGCGGCCGCGTCGTCCGGCTCCAACGTATAGTGGCCGCCCACGGGCATCAGAAGGACGTCCACTCCCTTTAAGGCGTCTACCGTCTCCTGCGCCGGGATGCAGCCCACGTCGCCCATGTGCGCAATGCGAAGCGTGCCGTCGTCCAGCACGTGGATGGTGTTCATGCCCCGCTTGCTTCCGTCCGCATCGTCATGCGGGCACTGGAACGTCCGCACCGCAAAAACGGTATTCGCCTTCGCGGCCGACACGTCGATCAGCTGCGCGGCGTTGTGGTCGCCGTGTCCGTGGGAGCACAGCACCAGGTCCGCCTTTTCGCGGACCGGCCTCACGCCGGGAACGGAACCGTCCTGCATGGGGTCGATCACCACGGTAAAGCCGCCTTTTTCGATCTTAAAACAGGAATGGCCAAGCCAGGTCAGTCGGATCTCATCTTTCATGGCAGTCTCCTTTTTCAAAAAGGGGAAGCACGCTTTGTGCTCCCCCGTGATCTTTACTCTTCATTCAGCACATTGTTGATCTCGTATCCGGACGTATCCGGCTGACCGTATTCGGTTTGGTTCAGCTGGGCCCGGTTGGACGTGATGACCTCCTTGTGCTCACGCAGCTGGTGCATAAAGGAATTGTAGCGGCTCTCCGTATCGGAAAGAGCATTGTCGATCAGATTCTGCAGCATGGCCAGCTCGTTGTCCGTATAAGAGACCGCGCCGCCGCGGATCGCGTTGGCGTCCGTCACCGCCTGGTCCAGGATCTGCTGCGCATGGGCCTGCGCCTCGTTGATCATCGCGTTGGCCTGCTGATGCGCCTGGATCATGATCTCGTGCTCGCTCACGATCTGCTCGGTCTGCTTGGTGGCGTTGTCGATGATGGAATCCGCCTTGGACTGGGCGTCCGCCAGAATGGCGTCCTTGTTGGAGATGATCTTCTGGTACTTCCGGATCTCCTCAGGGGTCTGCATGCGGAGTTCCGCAAGCATCTCGTCGATCACGTCCTTTTCGACGATGATGCGCTTTCCGCCGGAAAAGCCCTGGACCTTGCAGCTGTCAAGATACATCTCGATCTCACTGATCAATTGCTCAATCTTACTCATTTTTGACTCTCCTTATGCTCCCTCTCTTTGATGCGGTTCCTTAAAAGCGGAACGATTTCCGGCGGCAGGAACAGATCGATCTGCCCGCCGTAGGAAGCCACCTCCTTGACGATGCTGGAGCTGAGGTAGGCGTACCGCAGGTCCGTGGTCAGAAAGATGGTATCGATATCATGCTTCATGGCCCGGTTGGTCTGGGCCATCTGCAGCTCATATTCAAAATCCGTCACGGCGCGCAGGCCGCGAACGATCACTTTGGCCCCCATGGACTCCGCAAAGTCCACGGACAGACCGTCAAACGACCGGACTTCCACGTTGTCGATATGTCCGGTCACCATCTGGATCATTTTAACACGCTCATCCGCGGAAAACAACGGACTTTTTGCCCGGTTGACGAGTACTGCCACGATCAGCTTGTCGAACATCTTGGCGGCCCGCTCAATGATGTCCTGGTGTCCCAGGGTGATCGGGTCAAAACTGCCCGGATAGATGGCGATGTGTTCGGTGTGTGTGATCTTGGTCATGGTACTTCGTTCCCGCTGATGAATATATGCTTGTTGGTCTTGTATTCTTTGACACGGTCGATCTGCAGGCCCGTCCCGGAAAGATCCAGGCTGCGCCTGATATCGGTCTCGACGATTATATACCCGTCCGGTGCCAAAACGCCAGCGTTTTTCACCGCGTTCAGGATATCTTCATAATCTGACGCGTAAGGCGGATCCACGAAAATGATATCGAAGCGCCGCCCTGCGGCAGAAAGCTTTGTCAAAGCACGTTTTGCGTCCGTGCCGTACACCTCGCAGCAGCTGTCGAAACGCGTGCGGTGCAGATTTTCCCGGATGCAGCGCAGCGCCTGGGCGTCCGTATCCACGAACACGGCCTCTTTTGCGCCGCGGCTCACAGCCTCGATGCCCACGCCGCCGCTGCCCGCGAACAGATCAAGGAAACGGCTGTCCGGGATATCCCCCTGAATAATGTTGAACAGCGTCTCCTTGATCCGGTCCGTGGTAGGCCTGGTATGCGGTCCGGACGGCGTGACCAGATTGATGCGTCTGGCCGAACCGGCGATCACTCTCATGCGCAGGCCTTAGTAGATGCCGCCCATGATGTCGCCGAGCAGATCGTCCAGATCGGCCGAGCTGCCGTCGATGTACCAGTTGCCGCCCTCCTTGACCATGTTCAAAGTTCCGGGCTGGGACTGGGAATCGGACTGTCCCATAAAGCTGTAGGACATCTCCATATCCACGGAGACGGTCGCCGTAGACTTGTCGCTGTTGTAGTCGATATTTTTAACAGTGATGTCGATCTTCAGGTTCATCATGTCCGCGATGGAGGACAGATCCATGCCGCCCATCATGCTGTTCAAGTCTCCCATGGACTCTTTCAGCTTGGTCTGGGAAGAGGGATCAAAGCACTCGATCATACCGTCGATGTCCATCTTCTGCAGGGCTGCGCCGAAATTCTTGACGGTCTTTTCCGGTGATCCGCCTGCTCCGCTGCCGGTCAAAAAGCCCGGCCACACGAACAGCAGGACGGCAACGATCGCCACCACGGCAACGGCGCCGATGGCGATGAACAGACCCGTTTTGCTCTTCTTGGGAGCGGCGGCAGGCTGGCCGTAGACCGGCTGCTGGCCGTAGGGCTGCTGGTTAAACTGCTGCTGATTGTACTGGGGCGCCGCGCCGAACGGCTGCTGCTGCGCCTGCTGATAAGGCTGTCTGGCAGCCCCGGCAGCCTGCTGACCGTACTGCTGCGCGTTGTTAGCCGCCTGCTGCGTATAGGCGCCGGCAGTCTGCTGTACGTTATTTGCAGCCTGCTGAGCGGTATTCTGCGCGTTCTGCATAACAGGGCGCGCACCTACCGGCGCACCGCAGTTGGGGCAGAACGCCGTCCCGTCCGGTACTTGAGAACCACATTTTGCACAGAACATAGTTTCCCCTCCTTATAGGATTAATCCATACTTTAAACAATACTAACACAATCAAAAAGACAGCACAAGAAAAATCCGCACGGATTTTTACATATGGCCGGATTTTTTTAGAGATACGGCCGCTCCGCTGCGCAATCCTTCAGCCAGCCGATCACACTTCGCCGGGCTCGTGCTGCAGGACCCCAGACAGCCCCCGTACGGGTCGTCTTCCTGCAAAAAACAACAGCCTGAACGGCGCTTGTGCGCCATTCAGACTGTTATGGAGCTGAGGGGAGTCGAACCCCTGTCCGAAAACCCGTCCAACCGGACTTCTTCCATCACAGCTGCTCTTTTGACATTCCCTCCGC
>CACZPX010000142.1 GCA_902783095.1 uncultured Lachnospiraceae bacterium | reverse complement strand
GAGCTGGGCGGCAAGGTCATCTCCATCTCCGGTCCTGACGGCTACATCGTAGATCCCGACGGCATCACCGGCGACAAGATCGACTATCTGCTTGAGATGCGTGCATCCCGCCGCAACAAGGTCAAGGATTATGCCGACAAGTATGGCGTTGAGTTCCATGCCGGCGAGAAGTCCTGGGGCCGCGTAGGCGCTGACGTTTACATGCCTTGCGCACTGCAGAACGAAGTCCGCATCGAGGATGCTGAGCGCATGATCGCTGAGAACAGCACCAACATCTACATCGAAGTCTCCAATATGCCTACCACCAACGAGGCTATGAAGGCTCTGAAGGATGCCGGCTGGAAGATCGCTCCTTCCAAGGCTGTCAACGCGGGCGGCGTTGCTGTTTCCGCTCTGGAGATGAGCCAGAACGCTGAGAAGCTTGCCTGGTCCTTCGAGGAAGTCGATCAGAAGCTTCATGGCATCATGAAGAACATCTATGCCAACAGCGTTGCCGCTGCCAAGAAGTATGGCATGGAAGGCGACCTGGTTGCCGGTGCTAACCTGGCTGGCGCTGCCAAGGTCCTGCAGGCCATGGTCGATCAGGGCATCTGCTAATCGCATAACCCAAGTTTTACACCGGGCGCAGCTTCGGCTGCGCCCTTTTCTTTTAGGAAAGGCTGCTCTATGCCCATCAAGATACCGGCGGATCTGCCCGCCGCGCAGACCCTGCACAACGAGAACATCTTTACCATGGACGAATTCCGCGCCGCGTCGCAGGACATCCGTCCGCTGCGCATCCTGGTCCTGAACCTGATGCCCACCAAGATCGTCACGGAGACCCAGCTGGCCCGCCTGCTCGGCAATACGCCGATCCAGGTGGAGATGGAGCTGATCATGTGCAAGGGCCATCAGCCGAAAAACACCCCGCCGGAACACATGATCGCGTTTTATCAGCATTTTGACGACGTGAAGGACCGCTACTTTGACGGCCTGGTGATCACCGGCGCGCCGGTGGAGAAGCTGCCGTTTGAAGAGGTGGACTACTGGGACGAGCTCTGCGCCGTGATGGACTGGAGCCGCTCGCACGTGCACAGCACCCTGCACATCTGCTGGGGCGCGCAGGCCGGCCTGTATCATCACTACGGCATAGGCAAGCACCTGCTGCCGCAGAAGTTTTCCGGCATTTACCGGCACCACGTGGTGCGCAAAGGGTCCATGCTGATGCGCGGTTTTGACGACGTGTTCGACGTGCCGGTCTCGCGCTATACCGGCGTGGACCGTGCGCAGATCGCTGCGGAGCCGCGGCTGCGGATCCTGGCGGAGAGCGAAGAGACCGGCGTGTACGCCGTGGATATCGACGGCGGCCGCCAGATCTTTATCACCGGCCACGTGGAGTACGACCCCGACACGCTGGCAAAGGAGTACTTCCGCGACGTGGCGGCGGGCTTAAACCCCACGGTCCCGAAAAACTATTTTCCGGACGACGACCCGGCAAAGCCGCCGGTCTGCACCTGGCGCTCCTGTGCCAACCTGCTGTTTGCAAACTGGCTCAACTACTACGTCTATCAGGAGACGCCCTTCCATCCCGAAGAGATCACCACGTATTGAACACAGCTCTGTTTTCCCCGGCTGCCGTAAAACGGTCTGGCCGGGGACTTTTTAATATTAAGCGAAGACCGCACAAATCATGCTTGATATTTGTCATGTATTTGTTATACTCTAAGCATGACATATTGGAAAGGAGTATCCCCAATCATGAGCGAAATCACCAAGATCGAAGATTTAAAACAGATCGTTTCCGGTATTGTAAACGGCAAACAGATCAATTCTGTCTATTTTGTAGGCTGCGGCGCGTCCCGTTCGGACCTCTACCCGGCCTGGTATTTCTTAAATAATAATGCAAAGCGTCTGCGGACCTCCCTGCACACGGCGAACGAATTCTGCATGTGCACGCCGGCTGCCGTAGACGAGACGGCCATCGTCATCACCTGCTCGCTGTCCGGGACCACGCCGGAGACCGTAAAGGCGACCACCGTTGCCAAACAGCACGGTGCGAACACCGTAGCCATCACGCACGACGGGACCTCCCCCATGACGGCGGACGCGGACACCGTGGTCACCTTTGGCTGGAGCACGGCCTATTCCAGCAAGGAAGACAAGATGATCAAGGTCCTGCTGCTGGCGGCGGAGATCCTGGATCAGGTGGAGGGCTACGCGCATCTGGCGGACATGTACGTCGGCGCCGAAAAGGTGCTCCCGCTGATCGACAAGGGCGCGGCGAGCTTAAAGGACGAGGCGAAGGTCTTTGCGGAGAACTATAAGGATGCGCCCATCATCTACGTCACCAGCTCCGGCGCCACGCAGGAGACGGCCTGGTCCTTTGCGGCCTGCCTGATGATGGAGATGCAGTGGATCCCGGCGTCCACCTTTAACGACGGCGATTTCTTCCACGGCCCGTTTGAGATGGTGGAGAAGGACGCGCCGTATCTGCTGTTCATGAACGACGGCAGCACCCGCCCCATGGACGCCCGCGCCATGACCTTTATCCAGCGCTTTGACGGCAAGCTCACCGTGATCGACGCCAAGGACTTTGGCCTGGGCGGCGCCGTGCCCGGTACGGTAAAGGACTACTTCAATCCGGTCCTGATCGGCGGCGTGGTCCGTGTTCTGGCGGAAGCCATCGCGGAGGTCCGCAATCACCCGCTCACCAAACGCCGCTATATGTGGAAGCTGGAATACTGATAGGCGGTTATCGTATAATTGCGAACCATATACCGCAAAAGTGTGGTATAACTATACTGCAGTATGATGGCAGTATCGGTCCGGCCCCTTCTGGACCAGGCGAAAGCCCGGGGCAAGCAGGAATTAAAAAGAGAATGGAAGGAAAGAACAGTAAGCCGCTGTACGTCGAT
>CACZPX010000141.1 GCA_902783095.1 uncultured Lachnospiraceae bacterium | reverse complement strand
GTAGAGATCGGTCTTACCTATATCTTCGGTATTGGCAGAACCTCTTCCAACAAGATCCTTGAGAAGGCAAATGTCAATCCTGATACCCGTGTGAAGGACCTCACTGATGATGAAGTCAACGCAATCCGTGACATCATCGAGGGTGAGTACATGGTGGAAGGTGATCTCAGAAGAGAAGTCGCTATGAATATCAAGCGTCTCCAGGAGATCGGCTGCTATCGTGGTATCCGTCACAGGAGAGGCCTGCCGGTCCGCGGTCAGAACACCAAGAACAACGCGCGTACCCGCAAAGGCCCCAAGAAGACTGTTGCTAACAAGAAGAAGTAACGGTCGGATAAGCGGACAGATACGAGCATAATCGACGGTATCTAGTCCATTTATCAAAGCTCTTTTTAAAATTATCAGAAAGGAAAACCCATAAGGGAAGGTTAGTTTAGTATGGCTAAGAAAGTGTCTTCAGCTAAGAAAGTGACGAAGAGAAAAGTCAAGAAAAACGTTGAACACGGTCAAGCGCACATCCAATCATCCTTCAACAACACGATTGTTACCCTTACGGACGCGCAGGGCAATGCGCTTTCGTGGGCAAGTGCGGGCGGCCTGGGCTTTAGAGGTTCAAGGAAATCTACACCTTATGCAGCTCAGATGGCAGCGGAAACTGCCACCAAGGCCGCTTTGGTACATGGATTAAAGACCGTCGATGTTTTTGTTAAGGGCCCCGGTTCAGGGCGCGAGGCTGCTATCCGTGCTTTGGCAGCAAACGGCTTAGAGGTATTAAGTATCAAGGACGTGACCCCCGTTCCTCACAACGGCTGCCGTCCGCCTAAGCGCAGAAGAGTTTAATTGGAGGGAGAAGAGCAATGGCAGTTAATCGTGTTCCGGTATTAAAAAGATGCAGATCTTTAGACCTGGACCCCATTCATCTGGGTATTGATAAAAAATCAAGAAGGACCTTAAAGAGGACCAACCGCAAAATGAGTGAGTACGGCCTGCAGCTTCGCGAAAAGCAGAAGGCTAAGTTCATCTACGGCGTTCTGGAGAAGCCCTTCCGCAATTACTATAACAAGGCAAGACAGATGCGCGGCATGGTCGGTGAGAACCTGATGATCCTGCTTGAGCTGCGTCTGGACAACGTGCTGTTCCGCGCCGGCATGGCCCGTACCCGCATGGAAGCCAGACAGATCGTCGATCACAAGCACGTGCTGGTAAACGGCAAGTGCATCAACATCCCTTCCTATGAAGTGAAGGCCGGTGACGTGGTCGAGATCAAGGAGAAGTTCAAGGCGAATCAGAGATACAAGGACATCACGGAAGTCACCGCCGGTCGTCTGACTCCTGCTTGGATGACGGCTGACCTTGAGAACCTGAAGGTCACCATCGACGAGACTCCTAACAGAGAAGCGATCGACGTTCCTGTCGATGAGATGCTTATCGTCGAGCTGTATTCCAAGTAATCCATAAGACAGCGATCCCGCTGCTAAACCAGAAAAGGAGGAAAGAGACCGCGTGTTTGATTTTGAGAAGCCGAACATTGAGATCGTCGAGATCTCTGAGGATAAGAAATACGGCCGTTTCGTAGTGGAACCGCTGGAGCGTGGCTACGGCATCACGCTCGGCAATTCGCTGCGCAGGATCATGCTCTCTTCCATGCCCGGCTGCGCTGTCAGCCAGGTCAAGCTCGACGGCGTACTCCATGAGTTTTCCACCATTCCCGGCGTCAAGGAAGACGTGACGGAGATCGTCACCAACCTGAAGGGCCTTGCCGTGAGAAACGACAGCGATTCCCTGGAGCCGAAGGTCGGTTATATCGACGTGGAAGGTGAGGGCGTTGTCACGGGCGCCGACATCCAGACGGACGGCGACATTGTGATCGTCAATCCCGAGCATGTGATCGCGACCCTTTCCGGCGGCAAGGAGACCCACTTCTCCGCAGAGGTGGTGTTCACCAACGGCAGGGGTTACGTCAGCACGGACAGAGGACACAGCGAGGAATCTTCCATCGGCGTGATCCCCGTGGATGCGATCTACACGCCCATCGAGCGCGTCAACATGACCGTGGAAGATACCCGTGTCGGCAAGATCACGGACTTTGACAAACTGACGCTGGACGTCTACACCAACGGCGCCATCGCGCCCGACGATGCGGTCAGCCTGGCGGCCAAGGTCCTGAGCGAGCATCTGAATCTCTTCCTGGATCTCTCTGAAAACGCAAGGAGTACGGAGATCATGATCGAGAAGGAAGACAATGAGAAGGAAAAGGTCCTGGAGATGAACATCGACGAGCTCGAGCTCTCCGTCCGCTCCTACAATTGTCTGAAGCGCGCAAACATCAACACCGTTGGCGAACTGATCAACCGTACGCCGGACGAGATGATGAAGGTGCGCAACCTCGGCAGAAAGTCTCTGGAGGAAGTATTAGCGAAGTTAAAAGAGCTGGGATTGGAACTGAATCCCGGTGAGGAATAACGGAGGAAAGAAATGGCAGGTTATAGAAAGTTAGGAAGAACTTCCGACCAGCGCAAAGCCATGCTGCGCAGCCTGGTAACGAGCCTCTTAAACAACGGCAAGATCGTTACCACCGAAGCCAGAGCCAAAGAAGTGAAGAAGATCGCTGAGGGTCTGATCGCACTGGCCGTGAAGGAAAAGGATAATTTTGAAACCGTTACCGTTACCGCCAAGGTCCCGCAGAAGGACAAGGACGGCAACCGTGTAAAGGAAGTCGTTGACGGCAAGAAGGTCACCAAGTTCGAAGAGATCACCAAGACCGTGAAGAAGGACAACCCCAGCCGTCTGCATGCGAGAAGACAGATGTTAAAGGTCTTCTACCCGGTCACCAAGGTCCCGACCGAGGGCGCCGGCAGAAAGAAGGGCACCAACGCGGTGGATATGCCCGCCAAGATGTTCGACGAGATCGCTCCCAAGTATGTGAACCGCCAGGGCGGCTATACCCGTATCGTGAAGATCGGCCAGCGCCGCGGCGACGGTGCGATGGAAGTTCTGTTAGAGCTCGTCTGATCGGCTTTACCACTGCGATCCCCCTTGCACACTGCGCAGGGGGGATTGTTGTATCAAAAAAGACAATTGCGGAGGCTGCATGATCCATTCCTATATTCAAAACGGCTATCACATCGTTCTGGACACCTATTCCGGCTCGGTACATCTGGTGGATCCGGTGGCCTATGATATCATCGGACGCTATGAGGCGCAGGACTCCGACACCATCGTGCGGGAGATCACAAAGATCTATGCGGACGATCCCACTGTCACGGAGGAGGACGTGCGCGCCTGCATAGAGGACGTGGCCGCGCTCAAGGCGCAGGGCAAGCTCTTTTCACAGGACGAGTTTGCGGGCCTGGAGACCCGCCTGAAGAGCGGCAAAACGGATATCAAGGCCCTGTGCCTGCATTTGGCGCATACCTGCAATCTGAACTGCTCCTACTGCTTTGCCAGCCAGGGCAAGTACCACGGGGAGCGGGCGCTGATGTCCTTTGAAGTGGGCAAACAGGCGCTGGACTTTCTGGTGGCGCACTCCGGCAGTCACGTGAATCTGGAGGTGGACTTTTTCGGCGGCGAGCCGCTGATGGACTGGCAGGTCTTAAAGGACCTGGTGGCCTACGCGCGCAGCATTGAAAAGGACGCCGGCAAGCACTTCCGCTTTACGCTCACCACCAACGGCGTGCTGGTGGACGACGAGGTGATCGAATTTGCCAACCGGGAGATGAACAACGTGGTGATGAGCCTGGACGGCCGCAGGGAGGTGCACGACCGGTTCCGCGTGGATCTGGCCGGAAACGGCAGCTACGACCGCATCGTCCCCAAATTCCAGGAATTTGCCAGACGGCGCGGCGGGCGGGACTATTACATCCGCGGCACCTACACGCACCACAATACCGATTTTCTGAACGATATCCGCCACATGGCGGACCTGGGCTTTACCAAGCTCTCCATGGAGCCGGTGGTCTGCGACCCCGCGGACCCCTGCGCGCTCACCGAAGATGATATGCCGGTGCTAAAGGCACAGTACGAGCAGCTGGCGGACTGGATGCTTGCGCGCAGGCTGGAAGGGAGACCCATCACCTTCTACCACTATATGATCGACCTGTCTCACGGGCCCTGCATCTACAAGCGCCTGTCCGGCTGCGGTTCCGGCGTGGAGTACATGGCCGTGACCCCCTGGGGCGATCTGTATCCCTGCCATCAGTTTGTGGGCGAAGAGCAGTTTAAGATGGGCAACGTGTGGGACGGCGTAACCAACGAGGCCGTGCGGGAGGATTTCCGTTCCTGCAACATCGCGGCGCACCCGGAATGCGCGGACTGCTGGGCCAAGCTCTACTGCTCGGGCGGCTGCGCGGCCAACGCCTATCACGCCTCCGGCAGCATCCGCGGCATCTACGAATACGGCTGCGAACTCTTCAAAAAGCGCATGGAATGCGCCATCTACCTGCAGCTTGCGGAAAAATACCTGCCGGACGGCAGCGACAGAGAGGGCGGACAGGCATGATCACCAGTTTGTCCAACGCAAACGTGAAGGATGTGATCCGGCTGCGCGATAAGGTGTCCGAGCGGCGCGCGCGGGGGCTGTTCATCGCCGAAGGCCGCCGTATGGTGGAAGAGGTCCCCGCGGACCGGATCGAAGCGCTGTACGTGTCGGAGGACTTTGACGCGGACGGCTGGCGCGGCGCGCCGCTTGCGGCGCCCTGTGCGGAGACGGTGAGCCGGGCGGTGATGGAAAAGATGGCCGGTACGGTCACGCCGCAGGGGATCCTGGCCGTGGTGCGGCAGACGGTGCATACCGTTTCCGACGCGGCGCGGGGCGGCCTGGTGCTGCTGCTGGACCGTATTCAGGATCCGGGCAATTTCGGCACCATCCTGCGCACCGCGGAGGCCTGCGGGGCGGACGGCATTCTATGCGACGCCGGGACCGTGGACCCGTATTCCCCCAAGGCGGTGCGGGCCACCATGGGCGGCATCTTCCGCGTGCCGGTGGCGGTGACGGACGATCTGGCCGCCGAAGTGAAAATGCTGCAGGCGGACGGCTATACCGCCTTTGCAGCGCATCTGCAGGCCAGTACGGACTACAGGATGGCCGGCTGGCCGCAAAAGAGCATCATCATGATCGGCAACGAGGCAAACGGCCTGTCGGATGCGCTCACGGCGCTGGCGGACCAGCGGGTGATCATCCCGATGCAGGGGGCTGTGGAGTCCCTGAACGCCTCGGTCGCGGCGGCGCTGCTCATGTTTGAATGGCGCAGAAACCGGTAAGCGTGCGGCTGATTCCCATTGGTGTGGGAAACGGCCGCTCTTTTTCTTTCGTTTTTATGACCTTAAGTGGGGAAAACTTGACAGAAAATGACGGATATGTTATTCTGACTGTAACAATTGCGTAATACATCAAGAGGAGTACCATGAAGAGCGCAAAGAGAGCCAGACTATTGGCCCTGATTCTGTCTTTTATACTGGCACTGGACTTTGGTGCTGTCCGTGCTGCCGCGGTACCGGAAGCGAACGCGGCGACAACGGAAGATGCGGCCGGGACAGAGGAGGAGACTGCCGGCACCTACGGCGCGGGAGCATTCTTCGACTCGGACATGGTGGCTGCGTCTGAAACGCTGGATGAACTGACGGATGAAGATGACGCGGGCGTGCTGCAGTTTGCCCCCGGCATCGACACTTCTTTCGCGACGGAACAGTCCGTTGCGGCGCCTGTTACGGCGGCGGATCTGCGCCGGGAGATCGAGGCGGAAACCGAGATGACCGATGAGGAGCGGCTGTTTCAGCAGGAACTCTATGACCGCGTGGGGACCATCGCGGTGGCCAAGACGTCTCTTGCGCTGAACATCCGCGAAAATCCCGATAACGACGCCACGGTGGTCGGAAAGCTCTACCAGGGCAGCGGCGCCGTATACGGCGGCGAAAAGGGCACCTGGACCTACGTCACCTCCGGCGAGGTTTCCGGCTGGGCAGCCAGCCGCTACATCTTAAGCGGCAGCGCCGCGGAAACGTTTTACGCGGAGACCACGCCGCAGGTCGCCTTCCCCACCACGGACAACCTGTCCGTGCGCAAGGAAGCCAGCACCGAATCCGATCTGATGACCAAGATCAGCCGCGGCTCCTGTTACCCCGTTCTGGGCGTGGAAGGCAACTGGGTGCTGATCCAGATCACTTCCCATGAACAGGGTTACGTGAGCGCAGAATACGTGACCGTTACGAACGGCCTTTGCACCGCCAAGACGGCGCTGGAAGACCAGGAGATGACGGACGGCATCGCAAAGCTGGAGGCGGAACGCCAGGCGGCTTTGGAAAAGGCCCGCGAGGAGGCGGAAAAGGCCAAACAGAAGGAAAAGGAAGAATTCTCCTCCGGCGGCGGCAATTCCTCCAGAAGGGACGAAGATGACAACGACGGTCGGTCCGGCGGCGGCAGCAGCAAAAAGGATGATTCCGGCGGAGGCGGTTCCAAGCAGGACGATGACGACGATGACGGCGGCAGCATGTCCGGCTGGACCAAGGTCGGCACCTGCAGGCTCTCATCCTACTGCAAGAACTGCAATTCGCCGCGCGGCTACGCCACCTACACCGGCGTCAAGGCCAAGGAGTGGAAGACCGTCGCGGTCGACCCGGACGTGATCCCGCTGGGATCCACGGTGTACATCGAAGGCTACGGAACCTTCAAAGCACAGGACATCGGCGTATCCGGCAAATGGATCGACCTGTTCGTCGATCCCGACGAATGCAGCATCTGGGCCCGGGCCACGGTATATTACAAATGATCGCAAGACCATCGCACCGACGTGCGGTGGTCTTTTCAGATCAACCTTTTGCGGTCAAGCCTTAATTGTATTTCGAAAATCTGGTTTCCCCGGGGAAACGGAAGTTCGTCCTGCAGAGCATGAATCAAAAGGATCAGACCCGAAGTTACTTTTGCAATCAAGTCCGATCAAACTTTTAAAAATAAAGTGAAACCTTTTGGCTCTTTGATTCGTTTATATTATAGAGATGTTAAATAGGGGCAATGAATAGCTCTTAAGAGATGTTAATGAGTAGTGCTATCCATTTGCTTTATGTGTGACCAAACAGATACTAATTAAATATTAAATCAAAGGAGGTAAGAGATGACTATCAACAATCTTAAAAAAACTGGTTTGGCAATATTGTGTATTGTTGCAATGCTATTCTCTCACAAAAGT
>CACZPX010000140.1 GCA_902783095.1 uncultured Lachnospiraceae bacterium | reverse complement strand
GGCACAGGTGGTGCTGACCGCCTTTATCCCGATGCTCATGGACACCGGCGGCAATTCCGGCTCCCAGGCCTCCGTTTCGGTGATCCGTGCCATCTCCCTGGGCGACGTGGAGTTTTCCGACCTGCCCACCATCGTCTTTAAGGAATTCCGCACGTCCATTCTGTGCGGCCTGACGCTCTCCGTCGTCTGCTTTGGCAAGCTCTTTTTAGTGGACCGCCTGATGCTGGGCAACACGGACGTCACCGTCGTGGTAGGGCTCGTGGTGAGCTTTGCCATCGCCCTTACCGTGGTGATCGCCAAGCTGATCGGCTGCACCCTGCCCATGCTGGCCAAAAAGCTGGGCTTTGATCCCGCCGTGATGGCGAGCCCCTTTATCACCACCATCGTGGATGCGCTCTCGCTGCTCATCTACTTTGCGACCGCGAAAGCATTATTGTTTTAAATACATTTAAAGGAACGTTTTATGAAGACCATCATCGAACTGATCAACGACAAACTGACCGCCGCGTTTGAAGAAGCCGGCATCCCGGCGCAGTACGCGCGGGCGAGCGTCTCCAACCGGCCGGACCTGTGCGAGTTCCAGTGCAACGGCGCCATGGCAGCCGCCAAATCGCTGCATACCGCCCCGCTGGGCCTTGCGGAAAAGGCCGTGGAAGTACTGGCAAAGGACGAGACCTTCGCGAAGGCTGAGGCCGTGAAACCCGGCTTCATCAACCTGAGCCTTTCGCAGGAGGCGCTGGCCGCCTACCTGAACGAGACGGCCCAGGCCGAAAAGCTCGGCACCTCCGCCATCGGCCGCGGCAAGACCGCGATCATCGACTACGGCGGCGCCAACGTGGCCAAGCCGCTCCACATCGGGCACCTGCGCGCGGCCATCATCGGCGAGAGCGTCAAGCGCATGTACGCCTACAACGGCTACGACGTGATCGGCGACGTGCACCTGGGCGACTGGGGCCTGCAGATGGGCCTGATCATCGAGGCTACAAAGGAGGCGCATCCCGACCTGCCCTACTTTATCGAGGGCTATACCGGGGAGTATCCGGCCGAGGCGCCGTTTACCATCTCCGACCTGGAAGCCATCTATCCGGCCGCCAGCGCGCGCTCCAAGACGGACGCGGACTTTGCCGCCGCCGCGCACGCCGCGACCGTGAAGCTGCAGCAGGGCGATCCCGGCTACTACGCGCTGTTTTCGCACATCATCCGCATCTCCGTGGCGGACTTAAAGAAGAATTACTCCAACCTGAACGTCCACTTTGACCTGTGGAAGGGCGAAAGCGACGCGCAGAAGTATATCCCCGACATGATCCAATCGTTCAAGGACCAGGGGCTCTTATACGAGAGCGAAGGCGCCATGGTGATCGACGTGGCCGAGCCCACGGACGCCAAGGAGATCCCGCCCTGCCTGATCGTAAAATCCGACGGCGCCTCCCTGTACGCCACTACGGACCTCGCCACCCTGGTGGAGCGCGAGCAGCTCTACGCGCCGGACGAGGTGATCTACGTTGTGGACAAGCGCCAGGACATGCACTTTAAGCAGGTCTTCCGCGTGGCCAAGAAGGCCGGCATCGTGCCGGAAGAGACCCGTCTGGCGTTTCTGGGCTTCGGCACCATGAACGGCGAGGACGGCAAGCCCTTCAAGACGCGCGACGGCGGCGTGATGCGCCTGGAGCATCTGATCGCGGACATCAACGACGCGGTGTACGAGCGCATCAAGGACAACGAGGAACTGACCGAGGAAGAGGCAAAGGCGCAGGCGAAGGTGATCGGCCTGGCCGCCTTAAAGTACGGCGACCTCTCCAACCAGGCCTCCAAGGACTACGTGTTCAACGTGGAGAAGTTCATCTCCTTTGAAGGCAACACCGGCCCCTATATCCTCTACTGCATCGTGCGCATCAAGTCCATCCTGCGCAAGGCGGCGGAGACGGCCGGTGCCACGGCTGCGGCAGCCATCCGGCCGGCGGCCTCTCCTGCGGAAAAGACGCTGCAGCTGGTCCTGGCCCGCGCCAACGAAGTGATCGAAGGCGCCTGCCGCGAACTGGCGCCGCACCGGCTGTGCCAGTACATCTACGAGATCGCGAACGCCTTCTCCTCGTTCTATCATGAGACGCGCATCCTTGCGGAGCCGGATGAAACAAAAAAGGCCGGATATATCGCTCTGCTGCAGTTTACGCTGAAAGTGTTGAACGACTGCATCGATATGCTGGGATTTGAAGCGGCAGACAAAATGTAAAAGCACCATTGCCGCATCATTTTAGGGATTTTTCACTTGCTTTTTGTCGATATCGTACGTATATTTAAATAAGAGTTCAAACAAAGGAGAGAGGACCATGAAAAAGTTTTTTAAGGAATTCGGTGCGTTTGTTGCACGCGGCAACGTGATCGACATGGCTGTCGGCATCGTCATCGGCGGTGCGTTCACGGCCATCATCACTTCGCTGGTAGAGAACATCTTTACCCCGCTGATCGGCATGATCTTAGGCGGCATCGACTTCGCAGGCATCAACGTAACGGTGGGTTCCGCCGTACTGGAGATCGGCGTATTCTTAAACAAGGTCATCATCTTCATCCTGACCGCCTTTGTGCTGTTCCTGGTCATCAAGGCCATCAACAAGGCCAAAGCCAAGGCCGAGAAGAAGAAAGCCGAAGAGCCCGCCGCTCCCGCCGAGCCGAGCACCGAGGAGAAGCTTCTTACCGAGATCAGAGACCTGTTAAAGAAATAAGTCTTACACTCTCACACCGTAAGAAACGGAGCACCTTCCGATCACCGGAGGTGCTCCGTTTTTTGTTGGTCTTTATTGGCTTTACAGACGCTGCGGCGCGCTTAACGGAACAGGCTGTTTACGTAATACGAGATCCCCGTGCGCTGCCTGCCGATCTGGAAGGCCTTGTTGATACGCTTCTGGACGATGTCGCAGTTTTCCCGGGTGGTGTTCATCAGCAGCACCAGGACCTGCCCCTTGCCGTAGCGGCACATCACGTCGCCGTGACGGATGGTCTTTTGAATGGTCTCCGTCATCCGCTCCGAGAGTTCCTCCAGGGACGGCCCGCTCTCAATGGGGTTGCCCTTCCCGTCCACCACCGTGCAGAGCATCAGGTACACGGAGGCCGTGCCGCGCTCTACCAGGCGCTCCATCACGCGGTAGACACCGCGGAACACCGGATAGGTGCACAGATAGCCGCCCGGCTGCGCCTCCGCCGTGAGGTCGTCCTGGATGGTGTCCAGCACCTGGTGCTTGTGCTGCATCTCGTCTCCCAGCCGCCCGAACTTGTCCATCATGGTGCGGGACGGGCGCATGCCAAGCTCGCTGATGTAATAGGACACCGTCTGGTCGTAGAAGGTACGCGCGTCCTCATAGCGGCCCTGATACACCAGACCCTCCATGGTGAGCGTTTCCCAGTCGGAGAACGGGTCCACGCCGGCCGCGTAGCGTCCGAGCGCCTCCAGGCGGATGTAGTCCTGCTGCTGCCGCAGCAGCGCCGCGGCCTTTTCGGTGCAGTCCTTGAAGAGGTCCTTAAACCGTCTGGCCTCCTGCGCCACCCAGATGGCCGCCGTATGCCCCGGCAAAAACTCCCCGCTGTACCAGTGTACGGCCTCCAGATAGGCGTCGCAGCGGTCCGAAAGGGTCTCCAGGCTGTTGCCGCGCGAATACAGCCGCAGAAACTCATTGGTATCGTCCACGATCCTAAGCGGGCTGGCCCAGTAAAAGATCCCCTTATTCTGCACGATGCAGCCGGCTGCTTGCGGCAGGCCGGCTTTGTCCATCTTCTTTTTGGTATTGTAGATCACGCTCTGCAGGGCGTGGTGCGCGTCGCTCATGTCGCGGTCTTCAAAGAGCAGCTGCTCCAGGCGGCTTCGGGCTATCCCGTGCTCTCTGTTGTGCAGGAGGATCATCAGGAGGTAGGCCGTCTGGTCTGTCGCCTTGCTTCCGCCTGCGATGGTCTTTCCGCCCAGGCTTACGGAGAAGCCTCCGAGCATCCTAAGGTGAAGGACGGGTTCTGTCGTGCTGTTCATACTCTGTTCCTCCTTTTGACGGTGAGATCCAGCATTCCCAGATCCTGCTTGCCGCGGTAGCTTCTCAGGGTCTTCTTGCCCGCCGCTTCCGCCTCGTCCCGGCGGAAGCCGGTGACGATGACTGCGGAAGTGATGAGGGTGACCAGGACGATGGCGTGCATCGTGATGAGCTTGAAGCCTTCGCTGTAAGGGTTGAAGTCGGACTTCGGGACCTTGTTGCCGTCGATGTTCTTGCTTACGTAGTCCTTCAGATTGATCTTTAAGCTTCCGCCGCCCCAGTCTTTCATGACGGATGCTGCGTCGCGGTAGTTTTTGGTTCCCTTTAAGAAGAAATTGTTGAAGGCGACCGAGTTGATGTCGGTGCCGCGGTTGCGGACACAGGCGCCGTAGGTGGCGTCTACGATGTACCATTTGCCGTCGATCTTGACGATGTTCCAGGCGTGAGCCATGGAGCGGACGATGCGGCACTGCACGCCGGCCTTGGCCATCATGTTGTAAACGAGCTGGGAGATGCCGGCGCAGGTGGCCTTGCCGTAACGGGCGCCGTAGGCGGAGTTGAAGGTGCTGCGGTTATCAGAAGAGGTCTGTCCGTAAGTCACGTTCTTGATGACCCAGGTGTAGATGGCACTCGCCTTCTCGTAATCGGAAGCGCTCTTCTTGTAAAGCTTCGGGACCTGGGAGGAGACCCAGTTGGTAACCTTCTTTTCCTGCGTTGCCGTGGTGTGGAATTTGCCGTAAACCGTTACGGTGATGTACTGGTAGGAACCCTGCTTGACGGCGCCGGTCTGGAACGCGACCTGGGCCAGATTACCCTTCAGGGCGTCGCCTTCACCCTGCTTGCCGGTGTGCGCGAAGAGTTTCTTTTTGATGTTGGTCTGGATTTCGCTGCTGTTATAGGTCTTTGCACGGTACTTTACGGTGAAGTAAAAATCAAACGCGCTGGTGCCGAAGATGTTCTTGCGGTTTAAGATGGAGGTCTTGATCTCCTTGATGGCGGCCGTAAGGGAAGTGAGCTTGTATTCCTGGGTATTCACGCCGGCAGCCTGGGCATTTACGGTGAACATAAAGATGACAGCGGCTGCGAATACGATTGCGAGGGTCGTCATTTTCTTTCTCATCGTCTTCTCTCCTTTTTATCGGTCTTCCGGCCGTTTGTTCCGGTCCGTGCGTCTCTTGTTTTTTTCTGACCACATCATAACATGGAAAGAATCAAAAAAACAATCAAAAGGATAAGATTATTGGTGAGATCATCACATTTTTTTGACGGCTGTGACAAATGAAAAGACCGCCGGGAAATCCCGGCGGTCCTCTGACTCAGAAGGGACGGTTTCCGCTCTCAGGCGGATCAGCTCTCCTCCTCTTCTTCGTCTTTCTTTTTCTTCAGCATGATGGCACTTCCGGTGAAGACCGCCAGACTGGATACCATCGTGATGCTCCACTTGCGCGTGGACGAATCGTCGCCCATCTTGGGTCCTACGGGTTTGTCCTTCTCCGGCGTATGGACGTTGGTGATGACAAACCGCATGACGTTTCTTCCGTCTTCCCGGGATGCAGCGAACAGCGGCGTATATCCGGTCACGGCTTCTTCCTGCACCGTGTAGTCGATCCCCTGGCCGTCTGCCGCCATAGGCAGATCCGTCCAGGTATAAGCCCAGCCGTTGCCCGCGTTCAGCGTCACGGCCTCGCCCACGGCCTCGCCGTCCGCAAGCAGCGTCACGGTAACGTGATCGGGGCGGATGCCGTCCGCGTCGTCCTTATCGTCCCAGACCTTGGAAACGGTGACGGACAGTGTATCGCCGTCAGACGAACCGTCGTAGTGGTTGATGATGTCGCCTTCTTCCGTGTACTCGGTGGTGTAGCCGGGCACCGGTACCTCTTCGATCGTGTACACGAATTCATGACCGTCCGCGCCGAAGGCCTGCAGGTCGGTGATGTTCCAGCTCCAGCCGTCGGCTTCTGTAACGGTGATCTGATCGATCTCCGTGCCGTCCTGCAGCAGACGCAGGGTGATGGACTCCGGACGCTGTCCGGCGCTGTTCTCATCGTCGTCCCAGGTCTTGATGCCGTAGATCACGACGTTCTGCGGATCAAAGGTGTTGGTGATCACCGTATTGCCGTCCATGTCGATCTCATAGGAAGGCGAGTAGTTGAGCACCGCATCTTCCAGCACGGTGTAGGATACCGCCTGGCCGTCCTGCTGTGCGGGAACGGTCCAGGTGTAGGTCCAGCCGTTTCCGGCGTTCAGTTCCGCCACGGCGTCTTCCGCAGCCGCAGGTACGCCGTCCGCGTAAAGGATCACCGACACAGACGCCGGACGTACGCCGTACGCGTCGTCATTGTCGTCCCAGACCTTCTGTACGGTCAGTTCGACCGTTTCGGGTGCGGGTTCTTCCGTGATGGTCACGCTGCCGTCCGTCACGATGAAGGTGACGTCGTAGTTGTCGTTTGCCGACGTAAACTGATCCGCCGCAAGACCCATCATGGTGGTGCCCACTTCGGTGCGCTTCGCCTCGGCTACGCCGTTAAAGACGACGTCGTCCAGCGTGAAGGTGCCGTCCGCAGCGGCGCCGATGGCCGGGAAGGCCCTAATGGCACCGATCGCAGGGATCTGCCCGTCGTTTGTGCTGTCCGCGGTCATGCCGTCGTAGATGGCGTCATAGCCCAGCACGGCATGCTCTTCGCCGTCGTACTGGTAGGTCGCCTTATGACCGATGATCTGCACCGTAAGCGGCGCCTTGGTGACGGTCAGCGCACCTTCCGTAAACGTGATGTCATAGGCGTCGGTGACATCCGTGCCGTCCGCATCCAGGATCAGCGCCCGGCTGGCGGTGTTGGGGCTGCTGCCGACCATCTGCTGGGAACCGTCTACCTGCACTTCCGCAACGGTGTTGCCCTCTGCGAGCTCGCCGGTCAGCGTATAGTCGTCCGCCGTCAGCACGGTGCCGTCAAATACCTTCTCGGCGCTGCCGGCCGTGATGGTGATCTTGATCTTCTCGGTGTCGACTTCGTCTTCGCCGGGCTTCTCCAGATCGCCGAGCTTCACGTTCACAGTGTTCTTATACGTGCCGGCTTCCACGTCGGCCACGGTGATCACGTGCGTCGCGGTGATGGTGATCTCCTGACCGGGCGTTAAGGTTTCCGGATACTCGCCCAGGATGACGCCGTCCTGCTCGGTCACGACGACCGCCTTGTTTTCATCGTAGATGTTCTTCACCCAGATGTCCCAGGTGACCACGTCGCCCACGTGGTACTTCACGCCTTCTTCAGCGGAAGCATCCGTCTTGGTGACGACCTTCTCCGGATCCACCGGTTCCGGATCGTCCGGGTTGGTGCCATCCGTTACGGTCAGCGTGCCGGGTACGTAGGTGATATC
>CACZPX010000139.1 GCA_902783095.1 uncultured Lachnospiraceae bacterium | reverse complement strand
TGCGGCTTCGCTTTGTGGAGGAGAAGACGACGGCCGAGACGGCCGGCGCGCTGCACATCAGCGAGAGTGCCGTGCGCAAGAGACAGGAGCGGGCGCTCCGCATGATGCGGGAAAAGCTTGCCCGCAAGCAGAAGAAAGAGTGACGGAAGGGGACCGCATGATGAAGGAGGACAGCATAATGGAAAAGGATAACAGGCAGCCGGATGAGGCCGGCTTCCCGGACTGGACGCCGGAGGAATTCGACGCCATACAGGAGGACCACGTTTTTTCGCCCCGCTACCGCCGCGCTGTGAAGCGGACGGTCAAGGCGCACCGCGGGAAGGCTTCCCGAAAGTTCCCGTTTGCGGCCGCCGTTGCGGCAGCCTGCCTGATGCTTGCCGTGGGCGTTTACGCGGCGGTCACGCACGCGGATCTCTTCCGGAGCGCCTTTGGAGACGCGGTGTTTGACAGCGTGCAGGCGCAGGACGTGGCCATGGATGACGGGGATGGCGGACAGTACGTCGTGACCTACCCGCAAAAGGAGGTCATTGCCGTGGATACGGAGCAGGCGGAGGCGCTGATCGGAACGGCGGTCTATGACGGGCCGCTGTCCGCAAAGGTGAACGACCATACGGTCACCGTCGATTCGGCCGTGCGGGACGAGCAGGCCATCGTGATGGCGTTTACAATCACCTGCGATACCGGCGTGAAGGCGTTTGATCTGGACGGGCAGAACAACCGGGCAAAGGGGCAGGCATGGTCGGCGGCGTCTTCGTTCTTCTTTGACGTGGAAGGCGCCCTGGGGGACATCTACGTCGATTTTGACAGGACGACGAAAACGGAAGTGCACGGGCTCTACTACGGGTTGTTTCTGACGGACGGACCGCTTGCGGACGGCGAGACGCCGGTCCTCTCCATCGGGTATACCGACGGGCCGCGCAATACCCTGCCCGCGGACGCGCCGATCCACTATATGAAGCTGGAGATCCCGGCGGTCACAGCCCTGCAGCGCACGGCTTTTACGTCGGCGGAAGGCGGTTATCTGGACCTGTCGCCGATCGGTCTGACCGTGGACATGGCAAAGGGGCTGGGGCTATCTGCGGAGGCGCCGGACCCGCACGATCTGCGGACCATTTCGGTGGAGTACCGGGACGGGTCGGTCTATCAGATCGTCGACCAGACAAAAGATCTGGAAAACTATGCGACGCTTGCCGGCGGCGGGACCTGCTACCTGCGCGAGATCGACGAAAACGGGAAACTGGGCGAGCCTGTGATGACGTATCAGAACACGGGAGCCGCGCTGATCTTTAACCGTCTGGTCGACCCGGCAGCCGTCGCAGGCGTGACCGTAAACGGGGTCGTCTATACGGCGGAATAGGTGAGCCGGCAGGACGGTCGCCCGTGGGGGCGGTTCTTTGGCGCTGAACAAATGGATGTACGACGGGCTCCGGACAGATCGGGGCCCGTCTTGACAAAATGTGAGATATCCCATATAATGTGACTGGGAGAGATATGAAAGGAGGCAATTATGCCTACGATCTCCCAGTTTTACGGGATCATCATTGTGATGTATCTTCGAAACAAAGAACACGATCCGCCGCATATTCATGCGATCACGCAGGATTTTGACGCTCCGTTTCTGATCGAGAACGGCGAGTTGATGGACGGATATTTTCCGCCGCGTGCGACCCAGCTGGTAAGAGAATTTGTGCGGCAAAACCGTGAACCGCTAAAGGAGATGTGGGAGACGGGACAGTACCGTAAACTCCCGCCTATTGTATGATATGTTTCACCGGGCAACAGAGCTGACGTTTTTGGATGGGACTATAGTGGAAGTTTCGTTTCAGAACGGAGCGGTAAAACGCTACGACGTTGCGGCAATGTTTCGGACACATCCGCAGATGGAGGCACTCCGGGATCGGAAGCTGTTCTGTGCCGGCAGGCTGTTTTCTTACGGGATCATCTGGAACGATGAACTGGATCTGGAGACAGAGACGATCTATCAGGAAGGCGTCACCGTTCGAGAGGAAAGACGCTCTGCCTGTGCGGATGCCGGGGAGGCAGTCCTTGCGGCGCGCGCCCGCAGGGGGTTATCGCAAAAGCAGCTGGCGCAGCGCAGCGGGATCGATCAGGGGGATATCTCCCGGATCGAGCGCGGCAAGCTGAATCCGTCGCTGGAACTTCTGCAGCGTCTGGCGGAGGCTCTGGAGACAGACCTTGTGATCGAACTGAAAGACAGAGAAATACCCAAAGAACCGTAAAATGCGGCCACAAAAAAGCCCCGGCAGGTCCGGGGCTTTTGCCGTATGAACGGGTCAGAAAAGATCGCCCGCCAGGGAGAGCAGCCGGTCCTTTGTATTCAGGGACGGATCGTCCAGGACCGCGCCCAGCAGCCGGTTTAACAGCGCGCCCATCTGCGGGCCCGGCCTGACGCCGGCTTTGATCAGGTCCCCGCCTGTCACGGCCAGCTGCTTTAAGCTGACGCAGTCGCCGGCTGCGAGGATCTGCCGGTACTGCTGTCCGATCGCATCGATATCGGCGATGCGGCCAAGCGCCCGCATGACGGTGAGCAGGGCAGGGAAATGCTCATTCCCGACGGTGCACACGGCGCGGCGAACGCCAGGAAGGTCATGCGCAAACGGGAAGGGGGCGTACCGGACCAGGCGGCCGACGGCGGCCATGGTGTCGTTGTCGAATTTGGCCTCGTGCAGCCAGGCTTCGACCGCTTCCGGCTCGCAGTCCGCAAACAGCGCGGCCAGGCGCAGCTTCGCGTCGGTCGGCACAAGCGGCAGGCGGCCGATCAGGTCCGGCGTGATCCGCGGCAGCAGCCCCGGCATGATCTG
>CACZPX010000138.1 GCA_902783095.1 uncultured Lachnospiraceae bacterium | reverse complement strand
TCCTGAGCCAGGATCGAACTCTCATGTTTTGATCTCCATGTAGACTCTCTCAAGTCTGCTGGCTTTTTGTTTCCGTTTACCTTTTTCTAGGTCGTTTGCATTTCTGAAAATCTTCGCTTTCGCGCCTCGCTTCGGCCCTTTCGGACCTTCGCTTGGTAGAATTTTCAGGGTTGGATACATTATTCATTTGTCAAGGTTCTTGCTGCCGTTCGCTCGGTTTTTGTGTCCCGCTCTTGCGGCGGCGACGATTATAATATCACCGCTCTTTCGGGATGTCAACAACTTTTTTGACTTTTTTTCAAAAAATTTTCAGTTCGGCAAAAAGGCCCGAAAGTGACGCATTTACGCGCTTTTTCACCATACAGTCCCCACGCCTTCTGCCGACGCCCTGTCAAAAATGCGTTTTGCCGTCACAAGATCCTGTGCTGCCACGCCCACGGTCTCGAACACGATGATCTCATCTTCCCGCTCTCTTCCGGGGATCCTTCCCAGACTCACGTCGCCCAGGTCTCCGGTGAAATCGGCCTCCGTGATCAGACCGTCCGCCAGCGGCCGCAGAATATCCCCGGACTCGGACAGCACCGCCGCCCGGTTGTCAAAGTAGAGCTTGGACGCGCGCACCAGGATCTGCGGGTCCATCTCCTGCATGAACGGCTGGTAGGCCCCTACGCAGCTGATGGTAGCGCCCGGCTTTACGTCCGCTGCGTCGAACACCGGCGTGTGGGACGGCGTGACCGTGATCAGCAGGTCGGCGCCCCTTACGGCCTCGCCGGACGTGGCCGCTGCGCGGATCATTGCGCCGTAGCGCGCAAGCTTTTCCTGCATCTTTGCCGCAAAGGCCTCCGCCCGCGCCGTGTTCATGTCAAAGACGCGCACCTCTTTGGGCGCCTTTGCCGTGAGCATCGCCTCCAGCTGCTTTTCCGCTTGTCCGCCCGTGCCGATCAGCGCGCCCACGGGGCAGTCTTTTTTGGCCAGCAGTTCAAAGGCCGCGCCGCTGGCCGCACCGGTGCGCAGCTGCGTCACGTACGTGCCGTCCATCATGGCCGTCACCAGCCCCGTCGTGCCGTCAAAGAGCATCACCTGCGCCGGCGACGACGGCAGCCCCTTCTCGATATTGTGCGGGAACAGGCTGATCACCTTGATGCTCATGGCGTCCAGTTCCGCCGCGTAGGCGGGCATGGCCAGGATGCTGGCGTCATAGGCCGGCACCTGGATATTGGTGCGCAGCGGCGCGTCGCAGCCGCCCTCGCACATCAGCTCAAAGGCCTTTCTTACCGCGTCGATCGCGTCGCGCATGGTAAACACCCGGTCGATATCTTCTCTCTTCAGCAGCAGCATGGTGATCCTCCTTTATAATACGTTATACGGCGGCCGGCTCTTCCGGCTGCGCCTGCGTCCGCAGCGGGTTCCATCTCCCGCGGCGGAAATAGATGGTAAACAGAACAAACAGCATCACGTTGTGGGCGATCATGCTGCCCCAGGCGGCGATCAGGCCCAGATCCAGGATGCGCGCAAAGATCAGCGTTCCGAGGATGCGGATGCCCCACATGGTCGCGATGTTGAACACCAGCGAGACGGCGGTCTTCCCGGCGCCCTGCAGCATGCCCTCCGTGACGATGCTGATGCCGTAGACCGGTTCCGAGACGGCGACCATGCGCAGGACTGTAGCCCCGAGCCGGATCACTTCCGGATCTTTGGAGAAGAGGCTCACCAGCGCCGGTGCGAACGCGAACAGCAGTCCGCCGGAGACCAGCATCAGGATCACTTCGATCCGCCGGATCTCCCGTGTGATCTCCGCCTGTCTTACGCGGTCCCTGGCGCCGATCACGTTGCCGGACAGCGTGGCCGCCGCCGTCTGCATGCCGAAGCCCGGGATATAGAAGGCGGATTCCACCGTATTGGCGATCGTGTGCGCCGCCGTGGACACCTCGCCCAGCGAGTTGATCAGCGACGCGAAGACCACGTAGCCGAACGACGTCCCGAAGCGCTGCAGCATGTTGGGAAACGCGACCTTTAAGCAGGGCCGCAGGATCTCCTTTTCCAGTCTGAACGGCACACCCAGCGGCGAGATCTTCGGATGGCGCAGGTAGGCGACGGTGATGAGGATGCCGCCCGTAAAGAAAGCGACGGTACTGGCGATCGCGGCGCCCTCCACGCCCCAGCCGAAGCCGAACATGGTCAGGCTCTTTCCGAACAGCGCGACGGTGCGCGTGGGATAGATCAGGAAATAGTTGCCCACCACGTTGATGATATTGACCAGGATGGAGATCTTCATCGGGGTCTTGGTATCGCCCGCCGACCGCAGGATGATGGCAAAGATCGTACTGGCGGTCCGCGGCAGCATGGAAATGCTCAGGATAAAGAAGTAATTGCCGGCCGTCTCCACGATGGTCCGGTCCGCGTGCATCCACACGGGGATCTTGCGGCTGATCAGCAGAAGGACGGCGGTGGCGAAAATGCCTACGAAGATGGACAGGATGCAGGCCTGCATGGAGGCCCGCTTGGCGCGGTCCGGCCTTTTGGCGCCGAAGGACTGCGAGATAAAGGCCAAAAAGCCCACGCCCAAGGCCGCCATAGACCCCATGAACAGCCAGTTCACCGTCATGGTGGAACCGACCGCCGCCGTGGCAAGCGTCCCGATGGAGCCCACCATGGCCGTGTCGATATAGTTGACCGCGCTCTGCAGCAGCTGTTCCAGCATGGTGGGTCCGGCCAGGGAGAAGACCTCCCTGCGCAGGCTCACAGGCTGCGTTGTTTCCCTTGTCCGTTCCTTCATTCGCCCTCTCCCGGAACGCACCGTATCACAGCGGGCGGGGTCTTCGCCGGCGCCGGCCGCCGCAGCTCTTTGTCCATACAAAAAGCCCCTCCGCTGCATTTTTCGCGTCCGTTTTCTATTATAACGGACTTTTGATAAAACGCAATACGGAGCGGCTTTCCTCTTTTTACCGGGCCTTACCGGATCTCTGCCGTCTCGATGATAAAGCGCACCGAACCCTTGGTGCCCGCCGGCAGTTCCCGCGCCGAGAACGCCTGATACCCCGCGGCGTTCCCCCGCAGCGACTTAAGATCCGTCAGGACCGTTCTGAGTTCTTCCCCGGCGATCTTTGTCAGCTCCTGTATGCCTTCCTCGTCAAACTCCTTTACGCCGTCCCGGAGCTCAGTTGTCCCGTCCTTTAATTCGTCCAGGCCGTCCCGGATCTCTCCCGCGGCCTTGTCCAGCTCTTTGGCGCCGTCATAAAGCGCGCCCGCGCCTTCGTCCACCGCCGATACGCCGGCCGTATAGTCGTTTATCCCCCTGGACAGCTGTTTGCTTCCCTTATACAGCTCTCCCACGCCGCTCTTGAGCGCGCCAAGCGTTCCGGCCAGTTCGCCTGCAGCCGCTGCCGCCCCTTCCATCTGCGCGGCAGCCTCTCCCAGGCCTCCCAGCGCCGTCTGCAGGCTGCGCAGCGCATCCGCCTGCTCCTTACCGATCACCGGCTCCAGCTGATCGGCCAGCGCGGCCAGATCCACCTGTCCCAGCTGCGCGGTAAGCGCGGAAAGGTCCAGTTCGGACAGGGCCGCAAGCCCCGATACGTCCACGCCCTTCAGGCTGTCGTTCAGCTGTTTCAAGCCGTCTTTCAGCCCGGCCGCGCCGTCGCACAGGGCCGCGGAGGCGTCCGTAAGCTGCGACGTTCCGCTTTTCAGTTCCTTCGCTCCCTTACGCAGCGCGTGTACGCCGTCAAAGTATTCCTGCAGGCCGTCCGCCAGTTCCTTTACCCCGTCGGCAAGCTCTCCCGTGCCGTCCGCCAGTTCCTTTGACGCATCCGACAGTTCCTTCATATCGTCCGGGATCTTTAAGAGCTCGTCGATATCCCCGTCTTTGAGTTCCGCAAAAAAGTCTGTGGAGAACACGGTGGCGGTAAAGGCCAGCTTAAAGTCGGTGACCTGCGCGGTGATCTCCACGAATTCCGGAAGCTCGGCGTCCTTTGTCGGCTCGTAGTCCTTCAGCTGCAGCGACTGCGAAAGTCCCGGAAAGGCCAGTCCCACCGCCGCGCTCTGGTCCGCAACCGTCATGAGGGCGCCGTTTTCGATCTCCACTTCCGAGAAGGTCTTCTCCGGCAAAAAGACCACCGTCATGGCCGCCGCGGGCACGAGCCCGGCGCCGGTCCCGGTGGCGTTGCTGTAGTCGAAGCGGATCTTTACGGTCCCGCTCTTTCCGGCCAGCTCCTCCGGTGCAGTCTCCGCGCCGTCCAGGAAATACGTGACTTTTACGCCAAAGGGCACTTCGTTCTGCGCCGTTCCCTCATAGCGCAGATCCACTCCCTTATATTCCATATAGAGCGTGTCTCCGTCCAGGACCCATTCCTCGTCCCCTTCGGTGTTTTTTATCGACGCAAGGGCCGCGGCATCCCTTACAAAGAGCGCGCTGGTCTGTCCCGCCGCGTTTATCCCTGAAAGGCGCACGTCAGACGTCACCTCTTCCGGCACGCCGCGCGCGTCCGCCCTGACGTGCACGGATTCCTCCCGTTCGCCCGCGGTCAGGACCGTCCCGGCTTCCACGTCCGCCAGGGTGAGCGGCGCCTTCTCCGCTTCCGTCTGCGGCTGCGGCGCCGCGGTCTCTGTCGTTTCCCCTTCGCCGCAGGCTCCGAGAAACAGCGCCGCCGCCAGCAGCAGACCAAGGACCGTCCAGGTTTTCTTATGTCTCTTTTTCATCTTTTTATCCTCTATTCAACGTTTTTCAGTGCTTCGTCCATCGGCACGCGCCGTATGCGGCGCATCTCCACCGCCGCCACGGCGGCGTAGGTCACGATGGCCATGCCGGCGATCTTTATCATGGTCGCGTTGCTCACCACCACAGGGATCCAGCCGGTCATCCGTGTGAACATCATCTTTTCCACTAAAAAGGCCAGTGCCAGCTTTACCAGCGGCAGCGAACCGATCACGCTCAGTACCACGATGATGCTGGTCGCCGCCACGTACAGCCGGCCGATCTCCCCGTCCGTGTAGCCCAAGATCTTGGTCATGGAGATGGCGTGCGCGTTTTTCTCGATGATGATCTTGGAGAGCAAAAACACCAGGATCACAAAGATGATCAGCGCAAAGACGTTGACCAGATCGGCCATACTGCCGAACGAGACCATCAGCTGGCGCGAGATCTTGGTCATGGCTTCCAGGTCGATCACCGTGCCGATCGCCTTCCCGTCGATATCGGTGATGGGCGTCTCCGAGAAATAGCCGGCAAAGAAATCCTCTTCCTGGTCAAAGACCGCGTTCAGCGTCTTCCGTTCCATAAATACCGCGATCGCGTTGCCGTAGGGGTAGATCCCGTCCACCGTGAATGTGTAGTCCCTGTCCTCAAACGGTTCCGTCAGCGTAAAGGTCTCCCCCGGCTCCAGGCCGTATTTGTCCGCGCAGGCCGAGGAGATCCAGGTCTCTCCCGGCGCGGGGGACGGCGAGACGTAACGGCTGTCCTGCGCGACGCCGTAGAGCATCACGTCCTCTTCCATCATGGACCCGGGCGGCGTGCGCAGCGTCCAGACGCTGAATTTCTCCGCCGTTTCGTTTTCCGTCTCCGCTTCTGCCGCAAAGAGCATCATCCGGACCAGGTTTTCCAGCTGTCCGTCTCCCCCCGCCGTCTCCTCCGGCACGGTCAGGATGGTCTGGTAATCCGCGAGCATGTGCTCTTCCACGGAATCCCTGTACACGTTCAGCATCTCGGGGAGCCCCATGCCGAACAGCAGCAGAACGTTGGCAAAAAAGATGCCCACAAACATCATGATATAGTTGGCGCGGTTCTGGAAGATCACGCGCAGGCGGAACCGGGAAAAGATCCCCAGCCGCGGAGACAGCGGCAGGGCGCCGTGCTGCTTTCTTCTCTTCAGGTCCCTCCGCAGGAATTTGATGGGCGGCAGGCGCAGCCGCACCCATAAAATGAGCATCGTCACCACGAGAATGATGACCAGCGGCGCCGCCGTGGTGTACAGAAAGGCCTCCCCGTCCCAGACCGTCACGTAGGTGGGCAGGCTGTAGCTGCCGTAGTAGAGGCCCGCGCAGACGTCCTTCATCCAGGTGTAGCCCAGCACGTTCCCCGCGAGCGCGCTGGCGAGCGTCACGAAAAACGGCATAGCCGTATAATGCCGCAGCAGTTCCCCCCGGGTGTAGCCGGAGGCCCGCAGCGTGCCGATCACGCCCGCCTCTTTCGCGATGGTATTGCTGATTGTGATGCCGAACACAAAGGCGATGATGACCAGGATGATCCCCAGAAGCGTCATCATCATGACGCGGTCGCCGCCCATGTCGTCCCCCGTGAACGTGATCGCCTTATTGGTGTAGCGGGGGACGTAGTCCTGCAGCGCCGTCTCTTCCCGGACGGTCTCTTTCAGCGCGTCCGCCAGCGCCTTCTCCTCCCTGTCGTCCGCCGGCTCCGCCGGATAGCGCCAGGCGTAGCAGTTTTCCCTGCTGTCCGCGGGAAGCGCCGCGAATTCTTCATCGGAAAGGACCGCCACGCCGAACGCGACGGAATCGAACATGGCGTCAGCGTTGCTCTCAAACAGGGAGCTGTAGTCCGACAGGGCCACCAGCCCCGTCACGGTCCAGCTTTTTGCCCCCGCCGTGACCGTGTCTCCGATCTTTATGCCGTTATTGTCCGCAAACATCCGGTCCAGCGCGATCTGCCCGGCCGCCGCGGGCATGGCGCCGTCCATCAGGCAGATCAGGTTAATCTCCTTTCGGTCCGCGTAAAACCGGATCTTTGCGCCGGCATCCAGCCGGTCTTCCGCGTAGGGGAGATCGTACAGCGTCACGCCGGCCGCCTCGATCGCCTTGCGTTTGGCGCGGTTGAGCGCCGTTTTGGTGCGGAAATGTCCGTGCTCGATCCGGTACTTTTCAAAGCTTTCGTTATAAGCCTTGAGCATGCTGCCGTCCGCCACCATAAAGCCGGACACCAGCCCTATGGAAAAGGTAAGCAGCAAAAAAAGCACCAGGTACTTGGCAAACTCCGCCTTCAGGTCGCGCAGATAGCGGTGCCGCAGAGGGTCTTTTGTCCGATGCTTTCTCACCACGTGATCTCCTCCGCGGGCAGGCGCCGCTCGTTGCGGATCATATTGCTCACCGCGCCGTCGCGCAGATGGACCACGCGGTCCGCCATATACTTGATCGCGTCGTTGTGGGTGACCATCACGATGGTGCTGCGGTATTTTTCATTGATGCG
>CACZPX010000137.1 GCA_902783095.1 uncultured Lachnospiraceae bacterium | reverse complement strand
CGGCCAAGCTCCGCCTCCAGCTTCTGCAGGCGCTTGGTCACGGCGGACTGCGTGGTATAGAGCCGCTGCGCGGTCTTGGAAATGTTGTTGGTGCGGGCGAGATCGCTTAAGATCTCCAGATCTTTGTCATCCATGAAAGGTCCTTCTTTGCGCAAAGCCGCGTGAAACACGGGAGCCTGCGCAAATATATTCCGATTGGTTTATATTATTTTGCGTTAAGCATTCTAATATGGAATACATCGTGATGTCAACTTTGCATTTCCCAAGGCCTGTAAAAAGAGTATGCTATAGAGCGCCGGCCCAAAGCGGCCCATCATAAAGAAACGGAGCAACGCCATGTTCCAGAACAGCAAAACCATCGATCCGGAGGAAAAGCGCCGCCAGATGCTGCAGACGCCGGTCCCGAAGATCGTCGTCGCCCTTTCCGTCCCGACCACCGTTTCCCAGCTGGTCTCCACCATCTACAATACCGCGGACACCTACTTCGTGGCGCAGATCGGCACCAGCGCCGCGGCGGCCGTGGGCGTGGTCTTTGCGCTGATGTCCATCATCCAGGCCCTGGGCTTTGGCCTGGGCATGGGGGCAAACAGCCTGATCAGCCGCAGACTCGGCGCGCAGAAGGTGGAAGAGGCCAGCCGGTACGCCTCGTCCGCGGCGGCGGCAGCCTTTCTGGGCGGCTGCGTGATCCTTGCCGCCGGACTGATCTTTTTGAATCCGCTGATGCGGCTTTTGGGCTCCACGGAGTCCATGCTGCCGTTTTCCGCCTCCTACGGGCGGATCATTCTGCTGGGCGCGCCGTTTATGTGCTGCGCCTTTACGCTGAACGCGATCCTGCGGGCGGAGGGCGAGGCCTTCTTTGCCATGCTGGGGCTGTGCACCGGCGGCATTCTGAACATGGGGCTGGACCCGCTGTTCATCTTTGTCTTTGACATGGGCATCGCCGGCGCGGCGCTCGCGACCGTGCTCAGCCAGTTCGTGAGCTTTGTGATCCTTGCGGGCTTCTTTGTGCGGGGCAAGAGCATCGTTTCGCTGAAACCCGCCAACGTGAGCCGGAAGGCTGCGGATTACGGCCTGATCGTCAGCACCGGTGCGCCGACCTTCTGCCGGCAGGGCCTGGCAAGCCTGGCCTCGGCCGTCTTAAACCGCAACGCGGCGGCCTTCGGCGACGCGGCCGTGGCGGCGGTCACCATCTCCAACAAGATCTACCTGCTGGTGCGCAACATCATTCTGGGCATCGGCCAGGGGTTCCAGCCGGTGGCCGGCTACAACTACGGCGCCGGGGACAAAAAGCGCACCAGAGAGGCCTTCTGGTTCGCCACGAAGCTCGGCACGGTCATCTGCGTGCTGGCCGCGGCGCTGCTGGCCTGGCAGGCGGAACCGGTCATCGCGTGGTTTCGCGGGGACGATCCGGAGGTCATCCGCATCGGCACGCACGCCCTGTATTTTGCCTGCGGCGTGATGCCCTTCATGGCCTTTTCCACCTACGTGAACCAGATCTACCAGTGTCTGGGCTTCCGCGTACCGGCCACGTTTTTGGCCTGCTGCCGGCAGGGCGTGTGCTTCCTTCCGCTGGCGTTTCTGCTGCCGCGGCTTTTCGGGCTTGCCGGCGTGGAGATGCTGCAGCCCGCGGCGGACCTGCTCACCTTTGTGATCGCGGTGCCGTTTCTGGTCCGCATGTTCAAAAAGAACCTGTAGATTTGCCATCCCGGCCTGCCGTACCAAAGCGACTTTCGTCGGCCGTCTCCTTAATAGGAGGCGGTCTTTTTGCTGCAACACCGCGGCGGACAGATGAGGTAATTTTGTTTACATCTAAGGCGGGACCTTTGCTATAATGGCAGCAGAAGGCGGCCGGCATACGGCGGCCGGGAACGGAGGCCTCCGGCAATGCAGAACACCAATTACGAACTGAACGAAAAGACCCTTTCGGTGATCGAAGAGATCGGCGATCATATGCCGGGCGGCTTTTTTATCTACAAGGCGGACGGAGACGGAGAACTGCTGTACGTGAACCGGACGGTGATGCGGCTGTTCGGCTGCGAGGACCCGGAGGAATTCCGGGCGCTGACGGGAAACACGTTCCGCGGGATGGTGCATCCTGCGGACTATCCGGACGTGGCCGCATCCATTAAGGATCAGATCGGCCGCAGTCCCGACAAGTCGGACCACGTGGAATACCGCATCATCCGAAAGGACGGCACGGTGCGCTGGCTCGACGATTACGGCCACTATACCCAGACAAAATACCGCGGCGGGATCTACCACGTCTTCGTGTCGGATATCACGGACAAGCGCGAACAGATGGCTTCGGACCTGGCCGTGCGCCAGGCCGTGATCGAGGCGCTGAGCGAGTCTTACCACACCGTGTGGCTGATCAACGACGTGGAGAGCGGGAGCTTTTCGCTCTACCGCGGGGACACGGAGGGGACCAGCATCCACGCGGCGCCCATCCGCAGCGCCCTGGGGCAGCTGAAATATCCGCAGGCCAAGGACTATTACATCCGCACCACGGTCTCGGAAAAAGACCGCGCCCGCCTGCAGGAGGAGCTGGATCTGGCCAATATCGCCAGGCGCCTGCGGGAGCGGCCGCAGTTTTCGGTCAATTACCTGCGCATCATGGACGACGGCAGCGAGCACTTACTTCCGCATTGAATTCGCCCGCGTGAACATGCCGGACGGCAGGATGGGCGTGGTGTGCGGCTTTAAGGACGTGGACGAGGAAGCGCGCGAAGAGATGAAGCTGCGCAACGCGCTGAACGTGGCGCGGGCCGCGGAAGAGGAGAACCGCCGTCTGGTAAAGGAGATCGAATCGGCGGAGAAGCTGGCCGGCCTGATGGGCTCGGTCGCCTCGCTGCTCTCCAACATGCCGGCCATGAGCTTTTCCAAGGACGCGGCGACCGGCGTGTATCTCGCCTGCAACCAGGCCTTTGCCGAGTACGCCCACAAGGAGACTCCGGACGGCGTGGTGGGGCTCACCGACCACCAGATCTTTGATAAGGCCACCGCCGATCACTTTGTAGAGGACGACGCGAAGGCGCTTGCCATGGACGAACCCTATATCTTTTTTGAGGACGTGCCGGACGCCGCGGGCAATCCGCGCAGTCTGCAGACCACCAAGCTGAAATTCACGGACGGGACCGGCCGGCTCTGCACGCTGGGCATGTGCGTGGACGTGACGGAGATGAGCCGCATGAAGGCGGCGGAGGCCCGCAAGGAGGAACTGGAAAAGCAGCTGGCCCTGCAGGCCAAACTGCTGGAAGAGGAGCGCCAGCAGGCGCAGATGAAGAAGCTCATCACCGCGCTGGCCTCCGATTACTGGAGCGTGTACTATCTGGAACTGGACAAGAATCACGGCATCTGCTACCAGTCCCACGCGGACATCGACGACGGCTTCCGCGCCGGGGACGAGTTCCCGTATCTGGAGTCGGTCACGTCCTACGCCAACCGCTATATCACCGACGCCTACCGGGAGGAATTCCTGCGCTTCGTGCAGCCGGACAATATCCGGGAGGGCTTAAAGAACGAGCGCGTGATCTCCTTCCTGTACACGGTATACCGGCACGGCCGCGAGACCTACGAGATGGTCCGCTTTGCCGGCGTACGGCACCCGGAGGACCGGGACGACCATCTGGTCCACAACGTGGGCGCCTGCTTTACGGACGTGGACGCGGAGACCCGCAGGGCGCTGGAGCAGAGCCAGGCTTTGAGCGACGCGCTGGACGCGGCGGAGCGGGCCAACCGCGCCAAGACGGCCTTCCTTTCCAATATGAGCCACGAGATCCGCACGCCCATGAACGCCATCATCGGCCTGAACAACATCGCCATGAACGATCCGGAGACCTCGGAGAAGACAAAGGAATACCTGGCCAAGATGGGGACCTCTGCGCACCATCTGCTGAACATCATCAACGACATTCTGGACATGTCCCGCATCGAATCCGGCCGCATGGCGGTCCGGAACGAGGAGTTCTCCTTCTCCAAGATGCTGGAACAGGTCAATACCATGATCAGCGGGCAGTGCCGCGACCGCGGGCTGCGCTACGAGTGCCGCATCAACGGCAAGGTGGCCGATTACTATGTGGGCGACGACATGAAGCTGCGCCAGGTGCTGATCAATATCCTGGGCAACGCTGTAAAGTTCACGCCGGAAGGCGGCGCGGTCACGTTTGTGATAGAAGAGACCGCGCGCTTTGACAGAAAGGCCACGCTGCGCTTTGTGATCAAGGACACCGGCATCGGCATGAGCGAGGAGTACCTGCCGCACATCTTCGACGCCTTTTCCCAGGAGGATTCCTCCGCCACCAGCCGCTACGGCAGCACGGGCCTGGGCATGCCCATCACAAAGAGCATCGTGGAGCTGATGAACGGCCACATAGAGGTGGAGAGCAAAAAGGGGCAGGGCTCCGTATTTACGGTGACGGTGACGCTGACGGAGTCGGAACGGACGGTGAATACGGCGGCCGACACCGAGCTTCCGCCGCACGAGATGACCGTGCTGGTGATCGACGACGACCCGGTGGCCTGCGAGCACGCAAAGATCGTGCTGGGGCAGGTGGGCGTCACCTGCGAGACCGCCGGCTCCGGCGCCGAGGGCGTGGAGCTGGTGAAGCTGCGGCACGCCAGGATGGCGCCGTACGACCTGATCCTGGTGGACTGGAAGATGCCGGAGATGGACGGCGTGGAGACCACCCGCCTGATCCTCGCCGCGGTGGGACACGAGACCGCGGTCATCATCCTCACATCCTACAACTGGGACGACGTGGCGGAGGAGGCGCGCGCAGCGGGCGTGGACAGCTTTGTGCCCAAGCCGCTGTTTGCCGCGACGGTGCTGGACGAGTTCCGGGAGGCCCTCCGCCAGAAGTTTGAGAGCCGGAAGGCGGCCAGGGCGGACCTGACGGGCTGCCGCGTGCTGCTGGCCGAGGACGTGATCGTCAACGCGGAGATCATGATGATGGTCCTCTCCATGCGGGAGATCGAGGCGGATCTGGCGGAGAACGGCCGGGTCGCCGTGCAGAAGTTCGCGGCGAGCGCCGTGGGCAGTTACGACGCGATCCTGATGGATATGCGCATGCCGGAGATGGACGGCCTGGAGGCCACGCGGCTGATCCGCGCCATGGACCGCCCGGACGCGAAGACGGTGCCGATCATCGCGCTGACGGCCATCGCCTTTGACGAGGACGTGCAGCGCAGCATGCAGGCGGGCCTGAACGCCCACCTGTCCAAGCCGGTGGAGCCGGAGACCCTGTTCGGAACGCTCGAAGGGCTGATCCGCCGCGGATAAGAGGAGGAAGAGATGGAGATCGACGGTGCACGTCTGATAAGCCGGATCTTTGCGCTCGGAGAGACCGGGCTGGAAGAGAACGGCAGAAGAGTGAGGCTTGCCGCGGACGACGCGGACAGGGCCGCGCGGGATCTGGCACAGCTTGCCGGCGCGTGACGCCGCTGCCTGCCGGAGGGCTGCAACGGCAGTCAAAACCGCAAAGACAGTAAAACAGCGGCAAAACCGCGGGAATTAGTGTAATGACAGCAAAAACCGCCCGGATGGACCGGACGGTTTTTTTGTGCGGCAAGTGCGGTCGTGCCCGCACAGAGCCGCATTTGCCGGGCGTAGGTCGTGAAGCCGCAGGCTGCGAATGTCCGCGCTGCTGCGCTTACAGCAGCTTGTTTGCGGCTTCCACCAGCACTTCCCTGGGCTGCACGCCCACAAAGGTCTGCACGGCCTGCCCGTCTTTAAAGAACATCACGGTAGGGACCGCGTTGACCTGATAGGCGGTCGCGATCTCCAGGTTTTCGTCGATATCCAGCTTGCCGACGGTGATCTTTCCGTCAAACTCCGCCGCGATCTGTTCGATGATCGGGGAGAGGATCTTGCAGGGACCGCACCAGGTGGCAAAAAAGTCCACGATCACGGCGCCCTTTCCCTCGGTCACATAGGTGTTGAAATCATCTGCGTTCATGTGAAGCAGTGCCATCGTACGTCCTCCTTGTTCAAGTTGGTCTTATGCGGATCCGCGGACGGGCTCCACTTTGCCCCACTCCGGCGGCTCATTTTCCGCTCTCCCCCACATCCTACCACAACGGCCGGACTTTCTCAACAGCTTCCGAAAAGGCGGCGCGAACGCCCGTTTTATACCCTTTAAAACCCTTAAATGGGGGCGAAAATATGTTCGGAACGCAACATCTTGTGGACCGCGAAAAACCGCGAAAATCCTTGAAAAATTGCCAAAAAACGCTTGCATTTCCCATGTTTTCCCTTTAAAATGGTGGCAAGTGGTAAAAAGTGGAGCCAAGTGGTGAAAAATGGAGGAAGGAGCGGACACCCCACATGTTCATGGGCGAGTACAACCATACCGTGGATGCGAAAGGCAGACTCATCATGCCTTCCAAATTCCGCGAACAGCTGGGGGACGCGTTCGTCGTCACCGCCGGCCTGGACGGCTGTCTCTTCGTCTATGCGGATGAGGAGTGGAAGGCTTTTGAGGAAAAGCTGTACGCCCTCCCTGTGTCCAACCCCTCGGCCCGTAAGTTCTCCCGTTATTTTTTGGCGAGCGCCTGCACCTGCGAGGTGGACAAGCAGGGACGTATCCTGCTTCCGGCCAAGCTGCGGGAGATGGCCAGCTTAAAGAAAGACGTGGTCCTTGCCGGCGTAGGCGGGCACATAGAGATCTGGGACAAGGCGCTCTGGCAGCAGGCCAGTTCCTATGACGACCTGAACGAACTGGCGGAGAACCTGGAAGGGCTGGGCATCTAGTGGAACAGACGACGGGCTTTTCCCACATTCCGGTCCTGCTGAAAGAGACCATAGACGGCCTGAACGTCCGGCCGGACGGCCTGTACGCGGACGGCACCTCGGGCGGCGGCGGACATTCCGCCAGGATCCTTGAAAAGCTTGACGGCAGCGGCAGACTGATCTGCATCGACCGGGACGCCGACGCGATCCGCACCCTGCAGGCGCGCTTCGGCGAAGATCCGCGGGTGAGCGTGATCAAGAGCAACTACGGCGAAATGCCGCAGATCCTCGCGGAGCGGGGCAGAAAGGCAAACGGGATCTTGCTGGATCTGGGCGTCTCTTCCCACCAGCTCGACACGGCGGAACGCGGGTTCTCCTATCTCGTGGACACGCCGCTCGACATGCGGATGGACGCGGAAGAAGAGCGGACGGCCGCGGACATCGTCAACGACTATACCGAAGCGGAACTCTACCGCATCATCCGCGATTACGGGGAGGACCGTTTCGCGAAGAATATCGCGAAGCACATTGTAAACGAAAGAGCAAAGACGCCGATCCGGACCACCGGACAGCTGGCAGCCGTGTGCGCGGCGGCCATCCCCATGCGGGTGCAGCTGACGGGCGGGCATCCGGCCAAGCGGACGTTTCAGGCGATCCGCATCGAGCTTAACCGGGAACTGACCGTCCTGGAAGAGAGCATCGACGCGATGATCGACAGCCTGGCGCCGGGCGGCCGGTTCTGCGTGATCACCTTCCACTCGCTGGAAGACCGGATCGTCAAGAACAAATTCAAAACGGCGGAAGATCCCTGCATCTGCCCCAAAAACTTTCCCGTGTGCGTATGCGGCAGAAAGAGCAGGGGCAGGGTGATCACCAAAAAGGCGGTCCTTCCCACGGAGGAAGAACTGGAACGAAACAGAAGGGCCAAGAGCGCCAAGCTCCGTATCTTCGAGAGGGCATGAGGATGGAAAAGCAATTTTTCACAATCGACGGCAATACCGCGAGACAGCTGGTCAGTGAAGACGAGCTGCCGGTATACGGCAACGTCCTGCCTGTTCCGGAAGCTGCCGAACCGCAGCCCGAGATCCGGGAGCCCGAGCGGGAGCGGCGGACCGGCAGAGCGGTCAGGAGAAACCGCCGGAACATCGCCTACCTCACCCGGCCGTTCATCGCCTACCTGGGCGTGATGGTGGTGGTCCTCTTCCTGGCGGTGGCGGCGCTGATCACGGTCTCCGGCCAGATCACCGGGGCGGAAAAGAAGCTGGCCAGTCTCTCGGCGGAATTAAACGCCGTCAAGGCGGACAACAGCGCGGCGCGCGTGTACATGGAGAAGGCCGTGGACGTGAACGAGGTCTACCGGATCGCCGTGGGAGAGTACGGCATGGTCTACCCCAACAAAGAACAGGTCGTCTATTATCGGCAGAGCGAAAGCAGCTACGTAGTGCAAAATGAAGAGATCCCGACAGACTGAGACCCCGGACGTCCGCAGAAAGCGGCGTCAGCGGGCAGCGAAAACTGCATATAAGAGCAATCTTCAAAGAAGGCTGGCGTTCATCTTTATCGTGGTGGCGGCGGCCTTGCTTGTTTTATCGGTGGTGCTGATCCGGATCGTGCGCACCCGCGGCGACGACTACAGCCGTACGGTGCTCACGCAGCAGAACTATTCCAGCGCCACCATCGCCTTCCGGCGCGGCGACATCACCGACCGCAACGGCTCCCTGCTGGCCACCAGCGAGCGCGTGTACATCATGATCCTGGACCCGTCCGTGATCTTAAGCAACAGCGCGGTGAACGAGGCGGCGACGCTGGAGGCGCTGAACACCGTGTACGGCTACGACACGGCGGAGCTGGCGGAACTGATAGAGGCCAACCCCGAGAGCCGGTACATCCGCTATACCCGCGACCTAAAGGAGGAGGAAAAAGACGCCTTCCTCACCTACCAGACCGAGTACAACGCACGGGACTCCAAGGAGCGCAACGGCCGCGTGAGCGGCGTCTGGTTTGAGACGGAGTACAAGCGGGCCTATCCGATGAACGACTTTGCCTGCACGGTCCTTGGCTTTTCCGGACGCGACGCGTCCCGCGGCAACTGGGGCCTGGAGGAATACTACAACGACGAACTGACCGGCACCAACGGCCTCACCTACGGCTACATCAACGGGGACGGCGTGGCGGAGCGCAACACCGTGGAACCCGTGAACGGCCACACCGTGGTCAGCACCATCGACTATTCCGTGCAGACCATCGTGGAGGATACCATCAAGGCCTTTACGGCGGAGCGGGAGTGCGCCAACCTGGGCATCATCGTGATGGACCCGAACAACGGAGAGATCCTTGCGCTGGCCACCGATAAGTATTATGATCTGAACGATCCGACGGAACTGTCCGCCTACTACACCGAAGAGGAATTTGCCGCCCTGACGGCGGAAGAGCAGGCGGAGGCCCGCGCAAAGATCTGGCGCAACTTCGCCATTGCGGACGCCTTTGAGCCCGGTTCCACGGCCAAGCCGTTCACGGTCGCCGCGGCGCTGGAAGAGGCCGCCACCGACGCGGAGCACTCCTACGAGTGCACCGGCGCCAAGGTATTCGGCACCACCGGCCACGAGGTGACGGTCAAGTGCAACCAGACGCACGGCGTGGTCACGCTGGAACAGTCGCTGATGTACTCCTGCAACTCCGCCATGATGGATATCGTGGAGAACCTGGGCAAGGAGAAATTCGTCAACTTCCAGACGACCTTCGGCTTTGGCCGCCAGACGGGCGTGGACCTGCCGGGCGAGACCGCGGGCATCGTCTATACGGCCGAGAACATGGGCGTGACGGACCTCGCCACGAACGGGTTCGGCCAGAACTTCAACGTGAATATGGTCCAGATGGCGGCGGCGTTCTCCTCGCTGATCAACGGCGGGAGCTACTACCAGCCCCACATCGTAAAGGCGATCACCAACGAGAACGGCGAAGTCTTAAAGGAGATCACCCCCACGCTGGTGCGCCGCACCGTGAGCGAGGAGACCTGCAACTTTATCAAAGAGGCGCTGCTGGCCACGGTACAGGACGGTACCGGCGCGGAAGCGGCCATAGAAGGCTATGAGATCGGCGGCAAGACGGGCACCGCGCAGAAGCACCCGCGCAGCGCCAAAAAGTACGTCACTTCCTTTGTGGGCTTTGCGCCGGCGGACGATCCCAAGGTGCTGGTCTACGTGGTCATCGACGATCTGACGCTGCTGGAGGACGAGCGCATCTCCACCAAGTACGCGATCGAACTGGAGCGCACCGTGATGGAGAAGATCCTGCCCTACCTGGGCGTGCCGAATGCGAACCCCGTGGTGGCGCCGGTCCTGCCCATGGATCCGGACCAGCCGCAGGCCGAGCAGGTCCCGGACGACGGCATCCTGAGCGGCGACGACGATGACGGCGCCTACCTGACGCAGGAGAGCGACGAAGAGTAAACGTAAACAGGGCGCCGGCGCACGCGCGCGGAAGGCGACAAAAGATAGGAGCAAATGAGATGAATACAGAGATTTTACTGGCGATCCTGGCAAGCTTTGTGCTGGGGGCGGTGATCACGCCGCTCCTGATCCCGGTGCTGCACCGGCTCAAATTCGGACAGCAGGTCCGCGACGACGGCCCGCAGGCCCACTTGAAAAAGCAGGGCACGCCCACCATGGGCGGCATCGCCTTTCTGTTTGCCATCCTGGTGGTAGGCGCCGTGTTCGCCGTCCGTCACCCGGACATCTGGCCCATCCTCATCGTTACGGTGGCCTACGGTCTGGTGGGCTTTCTGGACGATTTCCTGAAGGTCGTAAAAAAACAGTCCGAGGGCTTAAAGGCCTGGCAGAAGATGGTTCTGCAGATCATCATCATGGGCGTTTTCTGCTTTTATATGATGAAATTCTCCGACATCGGCACGGTGATCCGCCTGCCCTTTACGGACGTCACCTGGGACCTTAAGTGGTTTTATCCCTTCTTCCTGTTCCTGGTGATGGTGGGGACCGACAACGGCGTGAACTTTACGGACGGCGTGGACGGCCTGTGCACCACGGTCACCATCGTGGTGTCGCTGTTCCTCACGGCGGCGGCGGTCAAGACCGGCACGGACATCGCGCCCGTGACGGCGGCTGTGGCGGGGGCGCTGATGGCCTTCCTGCTGTTTAACGTGTATCCCGCCAAAGTCTTTATGGGCGACACCGGCGCGCTGGCGCTGGGAGGCTTTGTGGCCTCGTCCTTTATCATGCTGGGGCAGCCCCTGCTGATCCTGATCGTCGGCTTCATCTATCTGGCGGAGGTCATCTCCGTGATCCTTCAGGTGGGCTATTTTAAGGCGACGCACGGCAAGCGCATCTTTAAGATGGCGCCCATCCATCATCATTTTGAATTATCCGGCTGGTCGGAAGCCAAGGTCGTGGCGGTCTTTTCCATCGTTACGGCGCTGCTGTGCTTCGTGGCCTACCTTGGAGTATAAGGGGGTATTATGAGCAAGATCGCATTGGTACTTGGCGCGGGAAAGAGCGGGATCAACGCCTGCAGGCTGCTGGCCGGCAAGGGCTACGGCATCCGGCTCTACGACGGAAATACCGGGCTGGACGTAAAAGCACTGCGCGAGCGGCTGGCGGACGTGAAGGATCCGGTCTTTGTTCTGGGCAGTCTGCAGCCGGCGGATCTGGAGGGCGCGGAACTCTGCGTGATCAGCCCCGGCATCGATCTGGAAAACGAGGCGGTGCAGGCCGTGCGCGCGGCAGGGATCCCGATCATCGGCGAACTGGAGCTGGCCTGGCGCTATGACCGCGGCAGCGTGATCGCCATCACCGGGACCAACGGCAAGACCACCACCACGGCCCTTCTGGGACAGATCATGGAGGACGCCGGCAAAAAGACGCTGACGGTGGGCAACATCGGCATCGCCTATACGGAGGAGGTGGACCGCTCCTCACCGGATTCGGTGAGCGTGGCGGAGGTGTCCAGCTTCCAGCTGGAGACGATCGACGGCTTCCATCCGCACATCAGCGCGATCCTAAACATCACGCCGGACCACTTAAACCGCCACAAGACCATGGAAAACTACGTGAACGTCAAGTTTGACGTGACGAAGAACCAGACGGCGGAGGACTTCTGCATCTTAAACTATGAGGATCCCTACCTGCAGGGCGCGGATCAGCGGCTGGCGCCGAAGGTCCTGTACTTCTCCAGCAAGCGCGAGCTCGCGGAGGGCGCCTGGCTGATGGGCGACGACATCATGCTGAGCCTTGGCGGGAAAGAGGAACTGGTGGTGGACATCCACGAGCTGAACCTGCTGGGCCGTCACAACTATGAGAACGTGATGGCGGCCGTGCTGATGGCGGCAAGCTTCGGCATCCCCATGGAGAGCATCCGCAAAACGCTCAAAAAGTTTACGGCCGTGGAGCACCGCATCGAATTTTCCGGTGAAAAAAACGGCGTCAGGTATTATAATGATTCCAAGGGCACCAATCCGGACGCCGCCATCCAGGCGATCCGGGCCATGGTGCGGCCCACCGTGCTGATCGCGGGGGGCTACGACAAGGGCGGCAGCTTTGACGAGTGGATCGCCGCCTGCGTGGGCAAGGTGAAGCACCTGATCCTGATGGGCACCACCGCAAAGAAGATCGGCGAAACGGCGGCCCGCTACGGCATCACGGCTATCACCTACGTGAACAGCATGGAAGAGGCGGTCGCCACGGCCAAGGAGAAGGCGCAGAGCGGCGACGCGGTGCTGCTCTCGCCGGCCTGCGCAAGCTGGGATATGTTCAAATCCTACGAGGAACGGGGAAGGATCTTCAAAGCACTGATCTGATATGGCACAGCAGACGACGGGAAGAGCAGAATACCGGAGCGTTCCGCTGCGGACGGACCCGCAGCCGGCCCGCGCCGGAGAACGTACAAAGCCCAGGCGGTACTACGACTACAGCCTGGTCTTTGTCGTGCTGATCTTAAGCGCCTTCGGTCTGCTCATGATCTACAGTTCCAGCTACTACACGGCCAGCATCAACCCGAATATCGGGGAGGGCGCCTTTTACATGAAAAAGCAGCTCTGGAACCTCCTGGCCGGCCTTGCGGTCATGATCGGGCTCTCGCTGTTCGACTATCACTTCTGGGCCAAATGGTGGCTGATGTTTCTGGCATACGGCGCGGGCCTTGTGGTGATGCTGCTCACCAACTTCACGTCCTTCGGCCTGGAGTACAACGGCGCCAAGCGCTGGTTCGGCATCGGCAACACCTCGCTGTTCCAGCCGGCGGAGCCCTTAAAGCTGGCGCTGATCCTGGTCTTTGCCTATGCCCTGGCGCTGCTCAAAAACCGGGTGGACCGGCTCAAATACGCCGCGATCCTGCTGGCGATGGCCGCGGTGCCCATTTTCCTGGTCTTTATGAACAACTTAAGCTCCGCCATCATCCTGGCGGTGATCGTGCTGGGCATGATGTTTACGGCCAGCCAGAAAAAATGGCCGTTCGCGGCGCTCGCCGGGTTCGTCGCGCTGGTCGCCGTTTTGGGCGTCGTCTTTGCCGAGGACCTGGTCGCGCGCGGCGTCTTGAAGGAGTATCAGGTGAGCCGCATCCTGGTGTGGAAAAATCCGGAACAGTACGCCTCCAGCGGCGGCTGGCAGGTGCTGCAGGGCCTGTACGCGATCGGCTCCGGCGGCCTGTTCGGCAAGGGGCTGGGCAACGGCGTGCAGAAGCTGGGCTTTGTGCCCGAGGCGCAGAACGACATGATCTTCGCCATCATCTGTGAGGAGCTGGGCCTGTTCGGCGCGCTCTGCGTGATACTGCTGTTCGTGTATATGTTCTACCGCTTTATGATCATCGCGCGCAACGCGCCGGACACGCTGGGCGTGCTGCTGGTGGCGGGCGTGTTCGTGCACATCGCGGTGCAGGTGGTCTTAAACATCGCGGTGGTGACCAATTTCATCCCCAACACCGGCGTTACGCTGCCGTTCATCAGCTACGGCGGCACGTCCATCCTGTTTCTGATGGCGGAGGTGGGCCTGGTGCTGAGCGTGGCGCACCGGGTGGAACTGAGAGACTGATGCGGCCACGTCGCGGAAAGTGAGGAAAACAATGGATCCCTTTGTGGAAAAACTGGAAAATACTGCGGCAAAGGTGCGCGAAAAGACGGACTTCGTGCCGAAGGTCGCGCTGATCCTGGGCTCCGGCTTAAACAACTACGCGGACCGGGTGGAAACCGTCTGCGAGATCCCCTACCGGGAGATCCCCGGCTTTCCTGTGTCCACGGCCCCCGGCCACGACGGCCGGTTCATTCTGGGCTACGTGGACGGCGTGCCGGTGATCGTGATGAAGGGGCGCATCCACTACTACGAGGGTTACCCCATGTCCGACGTGGTCCTGCCCGTGCGCCTGATGCGGAAGCTGGGCGCGGAGGTGCTGCTATTGACCAACGCGGCCGGCGGCGTGAACGAGCAGTTCCGCGTGGGCGACTTTATGGTGATCCGCGACCAGATCACCGGCTTCGTGCCCTCGCCGCTGCGCGACGGGGACTGGTCCGCCTACGGCCCGGTCTTCCCGGATATGAGCAACGTCTACGACGCGGGGCTCGCGGCGAAGATCCTCGCCTGCGGGGCCCGGAACGGCTTTGTGCTGCGGCAGGGCGTGTATCTGCAGACCTCCGGCCCGCAGTTTGAGACCAAGGCGGAGATCCGCATGTTCCGCACGCTCGGCGCGGACGCGGTGGGCATGAGCACCGCCGTGGAGGCCGTGGCCGCCCACCAGATGGGCATGAAGGTCTGCGGCATCTCCTGCATCACCAACATGGCCTGCGGCATAACGGACCGGCCGCTCTCCGGCGCGGAGGTCAACGAGACCGCCGAACGCGTGGAAAATGACTTTGTGAGACTGGTCACCGCCGTCATCGGCGCCGTCGGAAGATAAGATATGTCGCGCAGGGGAAAACTGCTTGTCATCCTGCTCATCGTGCTGCTGTTTGCCGGTATCGCCGCTGCCGGTCTTTTGCTGCGCGTGAAAGAAGTGCAGGTGGCGGGGCAGTCCCACTTCAGCAGCGAGGAGATCGAGGCGCTGGTCCTCCCGGAGGGACTGTCCAGATCCCCGCTGGCGATCCTGGCCAAAAAGCTGTTCGGCGGCTATTCCTACCCGCAGTTTGAAAGCTGCAGCGTGAGCCTGAACGGCCTTACGGCGGCGACCGTTCAGGTAAAGGAAAAGCGGCTGTACGGCTACGTGCCGCACTTCGGCTCCAACCTGTTTTTTGACAAGGATGGCGTGGTGCTAAAGAGCAGCGCGGATTCCTATCCGGACGTGATCAAGGTGTCCGGTCTGCAGGTGGAGACGGCCGTGCTGAACGAGCCGTTAAAGGTGGAGAACGAGAAGAATTTCAAGCTGGTGGCCACGGTGATCGACTTTCTGGCCACGCACCAGATCACGCTGGACAACGTGACCATGTACCTGTACGCCGTGGTGGACGAGGCGTCCATCTACGACGGCGCCAGCGTCTCCTTAAAGATGGGGGACGTCACGGTGCTGCTGGGCAAAAACGTGGACCTGCAGGAGAAGCTGCTGGACCTGGTGGCCACGCTGCCGCAGGTGTGGGGACGCAGCGGCACGCTGCACATGGAGGAGTACGCGGGCGCGGATACGGGCCACGTCTATTACTTTGAAGACCGCTGATATGCACCGGCTAACCGGATCTCGCCCAAAATCATAAATTTGCCCGATTCCTAAAATACGGTGAGACAGAGCGAAAAAGTGTAGAAAACGTCGAAAACACGCGAGTTTTCGGCGTTTTTTTATTGCGGGATCCCGTGCATCTGTCCGCCGGGGCGGCCGGTCGGAGACTTGACAGACCCCAACAGTTAGCATAGAATAACCACGATTAGCGAGAGCTAACCAATCAAGAACCCGGGGAGATCATTTAACATGTTGCCCTTGACATTAGCAGAGACAGGAACAGAACAGATCATCCGAAAGGTCGGCGGCAGCCAGGAGGTGCGCATGCACCTGGAAAACCTGGGCTTTGTCGCGGGCGGAAGCGTTACCGTCGTCGCGCAGGCGGCCGGCAACCTGATCGTCAACGTGAAAGAGACGCGGATTGCGCTGGACCGCGAGCTTGCGTCGAAGATCATGGTGTGACGCGGACAGACCCGTCCGGATGTGAGAAACAGCGTAAAGGGAAGGAGGCACAATGAAGACTTTAAGAGACGCGAAGATCGGCGACACCGTCAAAGTCGTGAAGCTTCACGGAGAGGGTGCGATCAAACGCAGGATCATGGACATGGGACTGACCAAGGGCGTGGAAGTATACGTCCGCAAGGTCGCTCCGCTGGGCGATCCCATCGAGGTCACGGTCCGCGGCTATGAGCTTTCCATCCGGAAGGCCGACGCCGATATGGTCGAAGTGGAATGAGAGGATGAAAACGGCGGCGCCTGCCGCCTGCCATAGGGGGAGAAAGCGTCCGCGCCGCGGCGCGGTCCCCGGCAAGCTTTCATAAAGAAGAGGAGAGATCAATGAACCTGAGAATCGCCCTTGCGGGCAACCCGAACAGCGGCAAGACAACGCTGTTCAACGCACTGACCGGTTCCAACCAGTTCGTGGGCAACTGGCCCGGCGTCACGGTCGAAAAGAAGGAAGGCAAGCTGAAAAAATATGACGGCGTGACCATCACGGACCTTCCCGGCATCTATTCCCTTTCTCCGTATACGCTGGAGGAGGTCGTCGCGCGAAACTATCTGATCGGCGAGCGTCCCGACGCGATCCTCAACATCATTGACGGCACGAACCTTGAGCGCAACCTCTATCTGACCACGCAGCTCGTGGAGCTCGGCATTCCGGTCGTGATCGCGATCAACATGAT
>CACZPX010000136.1 GCA_902783095.1 uncultured Lachnospiraceae bacterium | reverse complement strand
TAGGTGCCGGATTCCTTTAAGGTAACGCCTACCTTAACGGGAGCGGGCTGGTTGAACAGCTTCACCCACAGGCACTCCAGCAGCTCCAGAGCGAAATCGTCGTCCAGGGTGCCGGCTTCGGTCTCTTTCTCGTAGAACGGATACAGATGCTGGTCCAGACGGCCGGGCGTAAAGGCATCCCAAGGGTTCAGCTCGGTGGTAACGGCCAGATGGACGAACCAGTACATCTGCAGGGCCTGCCAGTAGGTCTCGGGCTTGTGGGCCGGAACCACTTCGCAGTTGTGCGCGATCTGACGCAGTTCCTCTGCGCGGACCGGATCGGCGCACTTCTCGGCCATCTCCAGAGCCAGGTCATGATAACGCTTGCCAAGGATCATGATGGCGTCGCAGTCGATGAGCATGGCCTTTAATTCCTGCTCCTTGTCATAGGCTTCCGGATCGTTGTAGTAATCCAGCTTGGCCAGAGACTCATTGATGTCTTCCTTGAAATCCAGGAAGCCCTTCTTGTAGAACTTGCCGCCGCCCGCGGTATGGCCCGGGCCGCGCTGCTCCATGAACTCGGTGAACATACCGACTTCATAGTACAGTCTCCACTCATCCGTCATGGAAGCCAGCAGACGGTCACGGGTGGCCTTGCCCTTCCAGTAAGGGATGATCACCTTTTCCTGCAGCTCGAAATCTTCCGGAGCTACATGGAAGCCGACCAGCTTGCGCTCGTTCATGACCTTCATATCCTCGATGGTGTGGCAGCACAGTTCGGGGAAGGTCGGGGAGCACTGCGGATCCTTGCCCTTCTCGCCGACGATCAGTTCGTCATCGGCCAGATACAGGGTCTTTTTGGAGTTGTACTCCTTCAGTACCATGGCGCGGAGCACCGGTACGGAGACAGTACCCTCGTACTTTTTGTAAACTTCGGTCTCGATCTTGGCTCTTTCCAGATCCAGATGAGGCTCGGTCCCATGACTGATTCTTCTTAAGCGTTTGACACGCTCGGTGCATCCGCGGTCATTGTCCTTTTTCAGGCCTTCGACCGTGTTGACATTGAAGGAAGTATCACAGCTGCAGCTTGACATAAATGTCACCCTCCTATTTTTATATTGTGAAATCCATGCTCTTCAAACATGGCTTTCAGTCGTTCCATTTCGTCCTTGGGCGGGACCGTCATGGTGCCCTCCTCGTCGTAAGGACGGTCCAGGCCGGCGTATTTGCCGCGCCCGATGTCGTGATAAGGCAACAGGTTGATCTGCTTTAAGCGGACCTTGTTCTCTTCCAGGAACGCGATGATGCTTCGCATATCCTCGTCGCTGCCGTTCCTGCCGGGGATGACCGGCAGACGCAGGTAGATAGTCGCGCCGTCGTTGGAGAGCTTTACCAGGTTCTCCAGGATGGTCTTGTTGTCCACGCCGATGTACTTTTTGTGCAGTTCCGGATTGATCTCCTTGATGTCGTACAGGAAGCAGTCCGCGTACGGCATCACCTTCTGCAGGCGCTCATAGGTGCAGTAGCCGCTGGTATCGATGAAGACCGAGATCCCCTCGCGCTTGATGGCCTTGCACAGGTTCACCACGTAATCCAAGTCAGAGGCCGCCATGACCTCGCCGCCGGACAGCGTCACGCCGCCGCCGGAGCGCTCGTAAAAGGTCAGGTCCTTCTTGATGGCCGTGACCAGTTCCTTGACGGTATATTCCTTGCCGGCGATCTCTCTGGCCTGCGGGATGCACCAGTCCAGGCACTCTCCGCACGCGATGCACTTATCGCGGTCAAAGACCAGCTTGCCGTCGACGATGGTGTTGGCGCAGACCGGGCAGGCCTTTACGCAGCCGCCGCAGGCGGTGCATTTGTGGCGGTGCAGGATCATCTCCTTGCCGTAGTTCTGGCTCTCCGGATTGTGGCACCATTCGCACCTTAAGGGACAGCCCTTAAAGAAGATAGTGGTGCGGATCCCGTCGCCGTCATGGGTAGAAAACTTCTGGATGTTGAACACCAGCGGTGTACTCATAAATGCTCTCCTCTCTTGCCTGAGAATCAATTCATATATTTGACAGCTTTCCAACTGTTCATTATAGGGAAGGGCTGCCGGCCTGTCAACAAAACGGCCGGTCCGTGCCGCCTTCGGACTCATCCGCGCAGGCGCCGCTCCACTTCCTCCAGGGAGCCGTAGCCGTACTGTTTCACCTGCTCGCCGGCGATCTGTTCCACCAGGTTTTCCCCGGCCGCTTTTTTGCGCAGGACCATGTCCCGGTACAGCGCAAAGGTCGCGTCGGAATAGGTGGACAGCTCCCCGCGCAGGTAGGTCTCCGAAGAGGTCTCGTACGGCGTATCCTCCGCCGTGTGCAGCGGACGTCCGCCGCCCGAGTATCTGGGATACGCGGCCGCCATGGCCTCGTTCCACGCCACGTGCACGGCGATCACTTTCTCCTGGGCGGCAAGGCGCTCTGCACTGCGCGCCGGCAGCCGGTCTTTGAGCGCCGCGTAGCCCGCGGGGTCCGTGTGCTGCATCATGCGGGCGTACTTTTCGGTGACCAGGTTCCAGCCGGCCTCTTCCGCCGCCTTCAGATCCTTTAAGTAGCTTTCCAGCACCGGCGTGTCCCACTGCCGGTACTGCGCGGTCCGCATGATCTCAAACGTCTTCCAGTCGTCCTGGCAGTCCGCGCGGCCGCCCTGGTTGTTCACGCGGTCAAACTGCTGCCATTCGTGCCGCACCACTTCGGCGATCAGCGCCTTTTTACGCGCGGCTTCGTCCTGTCCGGCCGCTGCCGCAGCCGCCATTTTGCCGGCCAGATAGTCCAAAAAGGTGACGCACGCGTCCCCTTCGGCGATCAGCTTCTGTGCGGCCAGTTCCTTTGCAAAGACCGCGGCGATCTCTTCAAATCCGGTCTCCACGGCGTCCGCGGGGTTCAGATGCGCCGCGTCGTAGCGGTAGCCCTCCCAGGCCGCCGCCTGATCCGGCAGGGCCAGGACCCGGTCGATCATGCCGCATACGGACGAGAGCCCGGGCAGTTCCCCGGCCGCCCGCCGCAGCCACTTATAGTAAGGCGCAAAGCGCCGGTTCAGCAGAAACAGGAGCTTAAAGGCGGATTCCGCCGCCTTTGCGCGGCAGATGAGCGCCGTGGTGCGGTCGCCTCT
>CACZPX010000135.1 GCA_902783095.1 uncultured Lachnospiraceae bacterium | reverse complement strand
TCCCACCTTCAGCATCTCCGACAAGGTGAAAGGCGTGATTCTGCAATACGCCAAAAAGCTGGGACTCGGCATCGGCATCGTGGGGCTGTTCAATATCCAGTTCATCGTGGATAAGGACGACAACGTGTTCATCATCGAGGTGAACCCGCGCTCCTCCCGCACCGTGCCCTTCCTCTCGAAATCCACCGGCTACTCGCTGGCGGACATCGCCACCGAGGTGATTCTGGGCAAATCGCTGAAGGAGCAGGGCATCTTCTGCCTGTATCCCGAAGAAAAGAAACGCCACTACGTGAAGGTGCCGGTATTCTCCTTCAACAAGATCAAGGGGCTGGACGCCTATCTGTCGCCGGAGATGAAGTCTACCGGCGAAGCCATCGGCTATGACGACAAGTTAAACCGCGCGCTGTACAAGGCGCTGCAGGCCGCGGGCGTGAAGGTCTTAAACTACGGCACGGTATTCGCTACCGTCTCCGACAAGGACAAGCCGGAGGTGCTGCCGCTCATCCGCCGCTTCTACAACCTGGGCTTCAATATCGAGGCGACGACCGGCACGGCGCGTTACTTTAAGGAGCATGGCATCCGCACGCACGCCTACCGCAAGATCAGCGACGGTTCCGACGAGATCCCCAACGCGATCCGCCAGGGCCACATTTCGTACGTGATCAACACGCGCGAGGTGGGCAATCTTGCCGAACGCAGCGACGGCGCACGCATCCGCCTGCTCTCCACGGAGAACAACGTGACCATGTTTACCTCGCTAGATACGGTGAAGGTGCTGCTGGACGTGCTGGAAGAGACCACGCTGACCATTTCCACGATCGACGCGTGAGGAGTGAGGACGCGGGGACGGTCCTTCCTGTCCTCACCTACGTTTATTCCGGGCAGTGAGGGCGAAGCGGACGGCGTTGAAGGATGATAAGAGGAAAATGATGAAACAAAGCATATTTACAATAACAGAAAACCGTCAGATCGCTGCCGGCACGTATGAAATGTGCCTGCGCGGCGATACCGCGGCGATAACCGCGCCCGGGCAGTTTGTCAATATCCGCCTGGACGGGCTGTTTCTGCGGCGTCCCATCTCCGTGTGCAACTGCACGGACGGAGTACTGCGCCTGGTGTACAAGGCTGTGGGACACGGCACGGAGCAGATGGCGGCCATGCGGCCGGGCCAAACGCTGGACGTGCTGACCGGCCTGGGCAACGGCTATGATCTTTCAAAAGCCGGCGACGCACCGCTGCTGATCGGCGGCGGCGTGGGCGTACCGCCCCTGTATCTGCTTGCCAGAAAACTGCGGGAAGCGGGGAAGACCGTGACCGTCGTGCTGGGGTTCAACAGGGCAGACGAGATCATTTTAAAAGAGGATTTTGAAGCGCTTGGCTGTACGGTGCGCATCGCCACGCTGGACGGCAGCGTGGGCGTAAAGGGTTTTGTGACGGACGCGCTGCCGCAGGGGGCAAGCTGCCTCTACACCTGCGGCCCCGAACCGATGTTAAAGGCCGTATACCGCGCCACGGACTGCCCGGGGCAGTTCTCCTTTGAGGAGCGCATGGGCTGCGGCTTTGGAGCCTGCATGGGCTGCTCCTGCAAGACGGTGACGGGCTATAAGCGCATCTGCACGGACGGACCGGTGCTGGAACGGGAGGAGATCCTATGGTAGACTTAAGCGTAGATCTTTGCGGCATCCGCATTGACAATCCGGTGATCCCGGCTTCGGGGACCTTCGGCTACGGACAGGAATTCGCGAAACTGTACGACATCAACATGCTGGGCACCTTCTCCTTTAAGGGTACCACCTGGGAGCCGCGTTTCGGCAATCCCACGCCGCGCATTGCGGAGTGTCCGGCCGGCATGATGAACGCGGTGGGGCTGCAGAACCCCGGCGTGCATCACGTGATCGAACACGAACTGCCCGCACTGAAGGAGATCTTTCACAAGCCGGTGATGGCCAATGTGAGCGGCTTTTCTGTGGAAGAGTATGTAAAGACCTGCGAACTGCTCACCGAACAGGAGCAGGTGGGCTGGATCGAGCTCAACATCTCCTGCCCCAACGTACACGGCGGCGGCATGAGCTTCGGCACCGATCCCAGGGCCGCGGCGGAGGTGGTGAAGGCCGTAAAAAAGGTGATGACCAGGCCGCTCATCGTGAAACTGACGCCCAACGTGACGGATATCGTTTCCATCGCAAAAGCCTGCGAGGACGCGGGCGCGGACGGCGTAAGCCTGATCAACACTCTGCTGGGGCTGCGCATGAACTTAAAGACCGGAAAACCGCTGTTGGCCAATACCACGGGCGGCCTGTCCGGCCCCGCGGTGTTCCCGGTGGCCGTGCGCATGGTCTATCAGGTGGCGAAAGCGGTGCAGATCCCCGTGGTGGGTCTGGGCGGCGTCTCCACGGCGGAGGACGTGCTGGAGATGCTGATGGCCGGCGCGGCGGCCGTGGAAGTGGGCACGGCAAACCTGGTGGATCCGTACGCCTGCAAAAAGATCATAGAGGACCTGCCGGCCGTATATGAGAAATATCACTGGAACAATACTGTGAACTGAACCTCGGGGACGGTTCTTGAATGCCAGTGGACCCGAAGAACCGTCCCCGGGTGCCACCGTCCCCAAGCGCCATGGTATCGTGTCATCCTGAGCGCAGTGAGCGAAGCGAACGCAGTCGAAGGATCTCACCTGAGGACAGAAGGACCGTCCCCGTGTCCTCACGGGGAGCAAGAATAAGGAGAATGAAGATGGGAAAAGACGTGATCGTAGCCTGTGACTTTGACAGTGCGGAAAAGACACTGGCGTTTTTGGACAATTTCAAGGGACGCAAGCCCTTTGTGAAGATCGGCATGGAACTGTTTTACGCGGCGGGCCCGCAGATCGTAAGGGACATCAAGGCGCGCGGCCATAAGATCTTTCTGGATCTGAAGCTGCATGATATCCCAAACACGGTGAAAAAGGCCATGGCGGTCCTGTCCGGCCTGGACGTGGACATCTGCAACCTGCACGCCGGCGGCACCGTGGCGATGATGCAGGCAGCCCTGGAGGGGCTCACCCGCCCGGACGGCACCAGGCCGCTGCTGATCGCAGTGACCATGCTCACCTCCACCGACCAGGCGGCCATGGAAAACGATCTGTGGATCGAAAAGCCCCTGCCCGAAGTGGTGATGCACTACGCGGAGAACGCGAAGAAGGCCGGCCTGGACGGCGTGGTCTGCTCGCCGTTGGAGAGCCCCGTGGTGCATGAGCGCTGCGGTGCGGAGTTCCTGACCGTCACGCCCGGCGTGCGCTTTGCGGACGGCGCCGTGGGCGATCAGAAGCGCGTGACCACGCCTGCCAGGGCGAAGGAACTGGGCAGCGACTACATCGTGGTGGGACGCCCCATCACGCAGGCGGAAGACCCCGTGGCGGCCTATGAGCGCTGCGTGGCGGAGTTTGTGGGCTGAGCCGAAACAGGATAAAAAGGCCCTGCGCCCCTGCTCCCTTGCAGTCGTAACAGCCTGCGAGACCGGATGCGGGCGGCGCTTTGCCGTTCATATCAAGACACTGACAGACACGCCGGCCGTGCCGGCAAAACAGGATAAGGAGAACCATCATGGAATTAAAACATCAGATCGCATCGGACCTGCTGTCCATCAAGGCAGTCTTTTTCCGCCCGGAGGAACCCTTCATCTGGGCGAGCGGCATCAAGAGCCCGGTCTACTGTGACAACCGGCTCACCTTGTCCGCGCCGGAGGTGCGCGGCCACATCGAGAACGGCCTGGCGCAGCTGATCCGCGAGAACTACCCGGAGGCGCAGGCGCTGATGGGCACGTCCACCGCGGGCATCGCACACGCGGCCATCACGGCGCACATCATGGGGCTGCCCATGGGCTACGTGCGCAGCGGCGCCAAGGATCACGGCCGCAAGAACCAGATCGAAGGACGCTGTGAACCCGGCACCAAGGTCGTGGTGGTGGAAGATCTGATCTCCACCGGCGGCAGCGTGCTGGAGGTGGTGGAGATCCTGCGCGAGGCGGGCGCCGAGGTGCTGGGCATCGTGAGCATCTTCACCTACGGCATGAAGAAGGGACTGGAGCGCATGGCGGCGGCGGACGTGAAAAACGTTTCGCTCACCGATTTCGACACCATCGCGGAGGTCGCGGCGCAGCAGAACTATATCAGGCCGGAAGACATCGCCCGGCTGATCGCCTTCCGCAACAATCCCGCGGACGAGAGCTGGATCGGAGGAACCAAATGAAGCATCTGATCGACATTTTGGATCTGACCGTGGAAGAGATCGACGAGCTGGTGGCCACGGCGGAGGACATCATCGACAAGCCGGAAAAATACGCGGAGGCCTGCCACGGCAAAAAGCTCGCCACGCTGTTTTTTGAGCCGTCCACGCGCACGCGCTTAAGTTTTGAGGCGGCCATGTACGAGCTGGGCGGCCACGTGCTGTCCGTGCCGAGCGGCAATTCCTCGTCCGCGGCCAAGGGCGAGAGCGTAGCCGACACCGTAAAGGTGGTGAGCTGTTACGCGGATATCATCGCCATGCGCCATCCCAAGGAAGGCGCGCCCATGGTGGCGGCGCAGAACGCCTCCGTCCCGATCGTGAACGCGGGCGACGGCGGCCACAACCATCCCACGCAGACGCTCACGGACCTGCT
>CACZPX010000134.1 GCA_902783095.1 uncultured Lachnospiraceae bacterium | reverse complement strand
GCCCAGAGCGTTGCCCTGCTGAATGTGGTTGTCCAGCATGGCGGCCAGCAGGTTGTTGGCCGCGCCGATGGCGTGGAAATCGCCGGTAAAGTGCAGGTTGATGTCCTCCATGGGGACCACCTGTGCGTAGCCGCCGCCGGCCGCGCCGCCCTTGATGCCGAACACCGGACCAAGGGAGGGCTCGCGCAGCGCCACGACCACGTTCTTGCCGATCCTCTTCAAGCCGTCCGCCAGACCGACGGAGGTCGTGGTCTTGCCCTCGCCCGCGGGCGTGGGTGTGATGGCCGTGACCAGGATCAGCTTCCCGTCCGGCCTTTCGGCACGGTCCTTTAACAGGCTCAGGTCGATCTTGGCCTTGTAGTTGCCGTACTGCTCGATATACTTTTCGTCGATCCCCGCCGCTGCCGCGATCTCGGTGATCTTCTTCATCTGACATTCCTGTGCGATCTCGATGTCCGTTTTGTATGCCATTTCTTCCTCCGTCCGGGCCGCTCGGCCCTGTCCCAAGCCGCTGTTTGGCTGTCCGATTATCAAAAAAGCCGCCGGGCGGCGGCGCTCTTATGCAGGCGCGCTGCCGTACCGACAGCCTTTATTCTAACAAGCCTCACCCTGCTTGTCCATACGCGCAGGGTATACTTTTTTAAGGATTCATACCATACCGGAACGGTAAAGAGACGTCGTTAAGCGAAAGCTTCCGCGATATCCCGCCGACCGGGTGCCGCTTACAGCGCGGTCATCTGCTCCTTAAACAGCTTCACGGCGCGACTGGTGCCGAGCCGGTCCGCGTGCGCGGCAAACCATTCGATGTCCTCCGGCGTCTTCATGCCGCCTGCCGCCTTGATCTTCACGTTCGGTCCCACGTGTTTCCTGAACAGCAGCACGTCCTCTCTGGTGGCGCCGCCCGTGCCGAAGCCAGTGGAAGTCTTGATATAGTCCGCGCCGGCCTGCGTGACGCAGCCGCACAGCGCGATCTTCTCCTCTTCCGTCAGATAGCAGGTCTCCACGATCACCTTCAGGATCCTGCCGCCCGCGGCGCGCTTTACCATGGCGATCTCCTCTGTTACGCGGGCAAAATCGCCGTTTTTCACGTCGCCGAGATTTACGACCATATCCACCTCGTCCGCGCCGTCAAAGACCGCGTGGGCGGCCTCTTCCGCCTTGACCGCCGCGGTGCTGTAGCCGTTGGGGAACCCGATCACCGTGCATATGGTCAGACCGGGAAAGGCCTGCCGCACCCGGCGCACGTAGCTGGGCGGGATGCAGACGGAGGCCGTATGGTACGCCAGCGCCTCCTCGCAGAGCGTGCGTATCTGCTCCCACGAAGCGGCTGGAGCAAGCAGGGTATGGTCAACTTTGTTTAAAATTTGCTGTGGGGTCATAATACACCTCATCCGTCACGGCTGCCGGAAGCCGTCCTGCGGGCCGCAGGCGAACGGATCCACGCCCGGTCCGGCCGTCTGCGCGATCTCCGCCCCGTGTCCGCAGATCGCGGAAACTACCAGGAAGGCGACGCCCAGCCCGATGCTGAACGAGAAGTGAAAGCCGGTGGGATAACCGGTGCTTTGGATAAAGGCCGTGATGATACCGCCGGCTATGCTCAGTACCACCTCCGTTATGACACAGAGCAGGCCCAGGCGCTTCAGCTCCGCGGCCAGCGGAAAAGTGAAAGGCGTGCCCTGCGCGAGCACGTGCTTAAAGTATCCTTTGGCTTTGGCAGCGATGATGATCTCCACGATCACCGCCGCAAACAGCAGCCCCATCAGCGCATACAGGACGCCGGGCGTGATCTGGCGCAGGTCAAAGCCGGAGATCTTAATTGTGACGCCGCCCCACTGCCACACGCCGTTTCCCCAAATGGAATAGACGGCGACCGACGCGGCGGTCAGGGCCGCGGCGACGATGCAGATCACAAAGACGATCGTCGACAGCACCTTTCCCACCTTGGCCAGGGTGATCAATGTCTTTAAATGCTTCATTTATTCCACCTCGGGCAGGTACTGTTCCGTGATGCGCAGCAGGCTCTCGTCGCGCACCAGTTTTTCCACGGCGCGGATATCCGGCCAGATCTCGCGGTCCACCTCATAGAAGGGCGCCTGCTCCCGCACCTTTTCGTACAGCGCCTGATGCAGCGGGGAGATCCCCTGACCGTGCGTGTTTAAACTGCGGCGGATGTCGATGGCCTGGCAGGCCGTGAGCAGCTCGTAGGCCAGCACCGACAGAGTGTTCTGCGTGATGTCCCGCGCCTTGCGGGCGGCCGTGGTGCCCATGGATACGATGTCCTCCTGGTTGGCGGAGGACGGGATGGAGTCCACGCTTGCGGGATGCGCCAGCACCTTGTTTTCGGAGACCATGGAGGCCGCCGCGTACTGGACGATCATGTAGCCGGAGTTGACGCCGGCCTGCGTGGTCAGAAACGGCGTCAGGCCGTTAGAAAGCGCCGCGTTCACCATGCGCTCGGTGCGGCGTTCGGAGATGTCCGCAAGCTCCGCGCAGGCGATGCCCAGCACGTCGAACGGGATCGCCATCGGCTCGCCGTGGAAGTTGCCGCCGGAGATGACCGCCTCGTCTTCCGGGAAGATCAGCGGGTTGTCCGTCACGGCGTTCAGCTCGATCTCCACCTTGTCGCGCACATACGCCAGCGCGTCGCGCACGGCGCCGTGGATCTGCGGGATGCAGCGCAGGGCGTAGGCGTCCTGCACGCGGTCGTGCTGGCAGTTGTCCAGGATCTCGGAGCCCGCCAGCAGCTGCCGCATGTTGGCCGCGACCAGCATCTGCCCCCTCTGTCCGCGCACCGCGTGGATGCGGGGATCAAAGGCGTTGCGAAGGCCGGTCAGCCCCTCAAAGCTTAAGGAGGCGATCACGTCCGCCAGCTTCGCGGCGCAGAGCGTATCGTACAGCGCCAGCGCGCCGACCGACGTCATGGCGCAGGTGCCGTTGGTCATGCCCAGGCCTTCCTTGCATACCAGCGTGGGCACGGTCTCGATGCCCGCGCGTTTCATGGCTTCCTTGCCCGGCAGGACCTCGCCTTGATACTTTGCCTCGCCCAGGCCCAGAATGGGAAGCGTCATGTGCGCGAGCGGCGCCAGATCGCCGGAGGAGCCCAAAGAGCCCTTCTGCGGGATCACGGGCAGCACGTTTTTATTGACCATTTCAATGAGGACCTTCACCAGCAGCGGCCGCACGCCGGAAACGCCGCCAAGCAGCGCGTTCGCGCGCAGCAGCATGATGCCGCGCACCACCTCGTCCGAATACGGTTCTCCGGTGGCCGTGCAGTGGCTTAAGATCAGGTTGGTGGAGAGCTGATTGCTCATCTCCTCCGGCACCGCGACCTTCTGAAAATCGCCGAAACCGGTGGTGATGCCGTAGGCCACACGGCCCTCGTCCGCGATCTTTTCCGCCAGTTCGCGTGACTTCTGCATGCGGTCGTAGGCCTCTTCCGTCACCGTCACGTGCGCGCCGAACCGCGCCACGGCCACAAAGGTCTCCAGCGTCAGGCTGTGCCCGTCAAGTACTATGTTCCCAATCTCCGAAGGATGCCCCATTTTACCAGATCTCCTCTCCGTTTTTGATCACGGACGCGGCCAGGTCGCTGCCCATCCGGTAACCCAGATAGTTCAGGTCCTCCGCCTCCCATATCACGATATCCGCCTGTTTGCCGGGCTCTATGCTGCCCACACGGTCCGCCATACCGATGGCTGCCGCGCCGTTTAAGGTGACGGCCGTGAGCATCTCTTCCGGCGTCAGGCGGTACTTTAAACAGGCCAGGTTCATGCAAAGCTGCAGGTTAAGGCTCGGGCAGGAGCCCGGGTTAAAGTCGGAGGCGACGGCCACCGGCACGCCGGCGTCGATCATCGCGCGGGCCGGTGCGTAAGTCGCTCCCAGATAAAAGCTCGTGGCAGGCAGCAGGCAGGCCACCGTCCCGGCCTTCGCCATGGCGTCTATGCCGCTCTGTCTGCAGACGATCAGATGCTCCGCGGAGACGGCGCCCACCTTTTCGGTGAGTTCCGAGCCGCCGATGGCCTCGATCTCGTCCGCGTGGATCTTGGGCAGCAGGCCGTATTCCCTGCCGGCCGTTAAGATCCGCTCCGTCTCCGCCGCGGTGAACACACCCTTTTCGCAGAAGACGTCGCAGAACTGCGCAAGACCTTCCTTTGCAACCTCAGGGATCATCTCTTCACACAGGAAGCGGACGTAGCCCTCGCGGTCGTCCTTATATTCGTTCGGTACGGCGTGGGCGCCCAGATAGGTGGCCGCCACGTCCATGGGATGCTCTTCGTTCAGCCGCCGGATCACGCGCAGCTGCTTTAACTCCGTCTCCCGGTCCAGACCGTAGCCGCTCTTGGCCTCGCAGGTGGTCACGCCCAGGGAGCTCATCTCGTCCAGCGCGTCGTACGCCTTTTTATACAGTTCCTCTTCCGAGGCCGCGCGGGTGGCCTTCACCGTGGACAGGATGCCGCCGCCGGCAGCCAGGATGTCCAGATAACCCATCCCGTGCAGCTTCATGCCAAGCTCGTTCTGGCGCCAGCCACCGAACACCAGATGGGTGTGCGCGTCCACCAGGCCGGGGGTCACGAGCTTTCCGCCCGCGTCGATCACCTCGTCAAAGTATTCGTTCGGCACGGGGCCGCTGCCCACGCGGTCGATCATACCGTCCGCGACCGCGATCCAGGCGTCCGCAAGCTGCAAGATCTCTCCCTGTGCCTTTCCGCTCTTTGATGCCGTCCCCTGCGGGGTGGCGAGCATGCCGATATTTCTGATCAGTTTTTTCATCGTCGTCTCTCCTTTGCTGCCCCGGAACGAGGCAGCCCGTGAACCGTTTAAAACGCCTTCTTCACCGCCTCGGCCACCAGCGCGTCATCCGCCACGTAGGGCAGCGTGATATGGTCCGTGCCGGCGTTGTTCCTGTTGTATTCCGCGGCTACGGCCATGGCGTTTTCATTGCGGGCCCAGCTGCGGCGGGACACGCCCACCATGGTATCCCACGGCATGCTCATGCGCAGGATGGTGTCCACGCGCTCGCTGCCG
>CACZPX010000133.1 GCA_902783095.1 uncultured Lachnospiraceae bacterium | reverse complement strand
GCCGCGCTTTGCGGTTATGATAGGTTTGAACGTAAGGTGAAGATCGGCAAGTATGCTCTTCACAAAAAAGGAAGCGCACCGGGGGGTGAAGCTTCTCTAAAAAAAGGAGACCGTTATGAAAAAGAAGGCAATGATGACCGGACTGCTGGGCGTGCTGGCCCTGCTCTTTGCTGCCTGCTCGGCGCAGGAAGAGGGCAGCGGCGTGACTGTACAGCCGGTGTCCGTGATAGCGACGGTGAGCGGAGCGGGTCAGAACCGGTTTTCCGGCAAGGCCGTGTCGCCCAACACGCAGAAGGTCAGCAAAGAGGAAAACCGTACCGTAAAAGAGGTGCTGGTATCCGCGGGCGACGAGGTGCACGCGGGCGACGTGCTCTTCCGCTATGACGTGGACGAGGCGAAGCTGAACATCGAGCAGGCCAAGCTGGAGGTGGAGCGCAGCAAAAACAGCATCGAGACGTTAAAGAGCCAGATCGAGACGCTGGAAAAAGAAAAGGAAAAGGCGAAATCCAGCGAGCAGCTGGGGTACACGCTGCAGATCCAGTCTCTGGAAGTGGAGATCAAACAGACGGAATACAACATTTCCGCTAAGGAAGTGGAGATCGAACGCCTGGAAAAGGCTGCGGAAAGCGTAGATGTGGTTTCTGAGATCGACGGCATCATCCAGTCGATCAGCGAGAACGGCTATGACAACTACGGCAACCCGCAGCCCTACATGACCATCGTGCAGGTGGGGAACTACCGCATTGAGGGCAAGATCGCCGAGACGAACATGTCCGCGATCTATACGGGCATGCCGGTCACGGTCCGCTCCCGCGTGAACGAGGATCAGACCTGGAGCGGGATGATCGATTCCATCGACACGGAAAATACCGCGAACGAAAACCAGATGGGCTACTATGAGGGCGGTCAGGGACAGTCCGCGACCAAGTACCCCTTCTACGTGTCGCTGGAGAATTCCGAAGGCCTGATGATGGGTCAGCACGTATTTATAGAGCTGGGCGAGGCGACCGGCCGCGCGGCGGGGATCTGGCTGTATCCGCAGTTTATCCACATGGAGGGCGACAAGGCCTACGTGTGGGCCGCAAATGAGCAGGACGAGATCGAAAAGCGTGAGATCACCGTGGCGGAGACCGACGAGGCGACCGGTGAGGTCCGCGTGGCGGAAGGCCTGGCCGTGACCGACTATATCGCCGCGGATTCCGAGGAGATCAAGGAGGGCATGAAGGCCACGCGCTTTGACGAAAACGATTTTCAGGGCGGCGGCATGACGGTGCCGGAGAACTTCGGCGGCGAAGGCATGCCCATGGAAGAACAGTTCGGCGACGACGTCAACGTGGATGAGGAAGGCGGCTTCGGCGAAGGCGGAAACTTTGAGGAAGGCGGCTTTGGCGAGGGCGACGGCATGGAAGAAGGCGGCTTTGCCGAAGACGAAAGCTTTGAAGAGGACGGCCTTGGCGACGACGCGGCCGACGGGGGCCCGAAGGGCTGAGGAGCGCGCGATGATCATTGAAATGACGGACGTCAATAAAGACTATATCCAGGGCAAGATGACCGTGCCCGCCTTAAAGCACGTGAATCTGCAGGTGGAAGAGGGCGATTATCTGGCCATCATGGGCCCGTCCGGCTCCGGCAAGACCACGCTGATGAACATCATCGGGCTGCTGGACGTGCAGACCTCCGGGACCTACCTGCTGGACGGCAACCGGGTGGATACGCTGAACGATTCGGCGCTGGCCGTGCTGCGCAACCGCCTGATCGGCTTTGTGTTCCAGCAGTTCAACCTGCTGCCCAAGCTTTCGGCGCAGGACAACGTAGCCCTGCCGCTTTTGTACGCGAACGTGCCCAAAAAGGAGCGGCGCGAGCGCGCGGCCGCGGCCCTGGAAAAGGTGGGGCTGGCGGATCGCATGAACTTTAGGCCCAATCAGCTGTCCGGCGGACAGTGCCAGCGCGTGGCCATCGCCCGCGCCATGGTGGGCGGTCCCAAGCTGCTGCTGGCCGACGAGCCTACCGGCGCGCTGGATTCCAAGTCCGGGGAGCAGGTGATGGAGCTCTTTTCCCAGCTGAACGCGGAGGGGACCACGATCGTGCTGATCACGCACGATCAGAAGGTCTCAACTTATGCGCGTGTCACGCGGCATATCTTTGACGGAGAATTGAGGTGAGCACATGAGCAAGACGGCGAAGAGAATCCTGATCGCGGTGCTGGTGCTGGCCCTGGCGGGGGGCGGCGCGGCCGCCGGCATCCTGATCGCCAGGAACAATCAGGACCCGGTCAAGGTATACAATCTGCAGGAGCTGGCGGTCACCGATTACTGGGGCGACCGGCAGACCTATTACGGCCCGGTCACGACCGACCGCATCCAGCCGGTGCACGTGAGCGATACGCAGATCGTGCGGGCGATCCTGGTACAGGACGGCCAGGAGGTGAAAAAGGGCGATCCGCTGCTAAGCTACGACAGCACGCTGACGGAGCTGAACATCGCGGCGAAGGAGATCGAGATCCAGCAGAAGCAGATGGAGCTGGAGCGCAATGAAAAGGAATACGAACAGTTAAAGACCTACAAACCCGGCGTGGATATTCCGGAAAACGGCTACGATCCCGGCATGGACAGCCTTGCGCTGGAGGTGCAGGCCGCGCATGCGGAGGCGCCCGCGGACGTGGAAACGGCGGAGGGCGTAAAGACGGCGTCCCTGGAGGGGAAGCTGTACGTGCCTGCCGTGGGCGATCCCACGGACGAGTCCTCTTCAGAGGATAGCGGTGAGGAGACCAGCCCGGAAGGGGGCAGCACGGAAGAGAGCACGCCGGAGGACAGTACGGAAGAGAGTACGCCGGAGGACAGCACGGAAGAGAGTGCGTCCGAGGAACTCACCACGGAAGAACCCACCACGGAAGAACCGACCACAGAGGCACCGACCACGGAGGCACCGACCACGGAGGCACCCACCACCGAGGAGCCGACCACGGAGGAACCGACCACCGAGGAACCCACCACGGAGGAACCGACCACGGAAGAGCCCACCACGGAGGAACCGACCACGGAAGAGCCGACCACGGAGGCGAAGCAGGTGGCCTACCGCGTGATCTTTAAGGCCAATCATCCGGAGGCGGCCGGGACCATGAAGGTCCTGACCGTGTACGAGGGCGAGACGGGAAAACTGCCCGCCAACGCCTTTACCGTGGAAGGTTTTGACTTTGCCGGCTGGAATACCAAAAAGGACGGCAGCGGCACGGCCTATGCGGACGGCGCAAAGCTTAAGGAGGCGCCCAAGGACGCCCAGGGAAACGCCGTGGAAAAACTGGTCCTGTACGCGCAGTGGACCGAGGCACGGCCGGAGTTTCCGCAGCTGGTGCAGGGCAAGGGCACCGAAAAGGATCCCTATATCTACCTGTGGCGCAGCGACGACGTGATCAGCGCCAAGATGCTGAACTACCTCATCGGCACGCGCCGGGTCAACAAGGTGCGTCAGGCCAACGTGATCCTGATGAGCCGCGACGGGGACCTGCTGGAAGGCATGCACACGGGCAGCCTGACCTTTACGCTGACCGAGAAGGACGGGGAGATCGTGATGCAGCCCACCGGTTTCCTGACCTTTGACCAGGATCCCATCGCGCCGCCGGAGCCCGACCCCGAGCCCGATCCCGATCCGGGACCCTGGCCGGATCCCTATATCCCCGGGACCTCCTACACCGCGGCCGAGCTGGCCCGGTTCAAGGCGGACAAGGAACTGAAGATCAACGACATCAAACTGGAGCTGCAGGGCATGAACCTGGAGCTGGACAATATGAAGGAAGAGTTCGCAAACGACACCGTCAAGGCGGAGATCGACGGCGTGGTAAAGAACGTGACCGACCCGGATACGGCGCTTTCGGAAGGCACGCCCGTGCTGATGGTCTCCGGCGGAGGCGGCTACTACGTGGAGTGCACAATCGGAGAACTGGCGTTAAACAAACTCTCCATCGGGCAGGGCGCCACCATAATGTCCTGGAACACCGGCTCCCAGGTGGAGGGTACGGTGTGCGAGATCTCCGCGTTCCCCACGGAAGACCAGAATTACTGGGGCGGCGGCAACACCAACGTGTCCAACTACCCGTTTAAGATCTTTGTGGACGAGGACGCCAACCTGGAAGAGGGCGAGTACGTGGAGGTGACCCTGGAGCAGACCGAGCAGCAGGGCGGCGGCCTGTATCTGATGAACGCGTTTGTGCGCACGGTGGACGGCAAGTCCTTTGTGATGGCGCAGGGCGCAGACGGCAAGCTGGAGAAGCGGCCGGTCGTGACCGGCGCGGCCCTGTGGGGCGAGTATACCCAGATCTCCGGCGACGTCTCCGTGACCGATAAGATCGCGTTCCCGTACGGCGACGCCGTGGAAGGCGCGCCGACCGAAGAGGGCAGCATGGAAGACCTGTATGCTTCCATGTATGCGGCCTATTAAGGAGGTGGGCGGATGTTTGAAAATATCGCTCTGGCCTTTCAGGGCATCTGGAGCCACAAACTGCGTTCGTTTCTGACGATGCTGGGCATCATCATCGGCATCGGCTCCATCATCGCCATCGTGTCCACCATCAAGGGCACCAACGAGCAGATCAAGGAGAACCTGATCGGCTCCGGCAACAACACGGTGTCCATCAGCATCTACCGCGGGGACTCCCCGATGAGCTTTGACTATGAGGGCGTGCCGGACGGGCTGACGCAGATCACTGAGGAGACCATGTCCAAGATCCAGGCCTTAAAGGAGGTGGCCGCGGCCACCAAGTACGTGGAGCGCACCTATTCCGGCAACGTGTTCCGCGGGGACACGGCCTACAACGGCGCGGTGCGCGGCATAGAGCCGGACTATTTCAGCGTGGCGGGCTACGAGGTCTACCTGGGGCGGACCCTGGAGGATTCGGACCTGGCCGGCTACACCAAGGTGGCCATTCTGGACGCGACGGCGGCGGCCACGCTGTTCCCGAACGAGAACCCGGTGGGCAAGACCCTGGAGGTGGCCGGCGAGCCGTTCACGGTGGCGGGGCTGGTGCGCAAGAGCTCGCGCTTTGAGCCGGTCATCAAGACCTTTAAGGACTACAACACCTATATGAGCCGCAGCGCCGGCGAGATCTTTATCCCGTCTGCGGTCTGGCCCGTCGTCTACATGTACGACGAACCCGAGAAGGTGCTGCTGCGCGCGACGGATACGGACTCCATGACGGACGCCGGCAAAAAGGCCGCGGATATTTTAAGCGGCACGGTGACGGCGCAGGATATCACCTACCGCAGCGAGGACCTGCTGGAGCAGGCCAAAAAGCTGCAGGATCTGAGCTCCTCCACCAACAAGCAGCTGATCTGGATCGCAAGCATCTCCCTGCTGGTGGGCGGCATCGGCGTGATGAACATCATGCTGGTGTCCGTGACCGAGCGCACCCGCGAGATCGGCTTAAAGAAGGCCATCGGCGCCAAAAAGGCGCGCATCCTGCGGCAGTTCCTGACCGAAGCGGCTGTTCTGACGAGTATCGGCGGCCTGATCGGCGTGGGCGCGGGCATCATCATGGCCCGGGTGGTTTCCGGCATGAGCGGCGCCCCCATGGCGATCGACGTCACGGCTTCGGCGATCGCGGTGGCTTTTTCCATGGTGATCGGTATCGTGTTCGGCTTTATCCCGGCGGTGAAGGCTTCCAACCTGAACCCCATCGAGGCGCTGCGCAGGGATTAAAGACGGCAGACAGGTAAAAACAGAAGACCAAAAATACAGGCTTCCTGCAGGGGACCCGCAGTCGTACGGCTGCGGGTCTTTCCTATATATAAGGACCGTGTGCGGAAGGGTTGCTGATGCACGCACGGCGCGCGCCGGGCCATACAGCGGGGCGGTAAAATGCCGTTTACCGGGCGGCGGAGCGGGTAAATGCCGGCCCTGAAATATATGCAGGTAAATTATTTTAGTAAATAGTGATATTTATCTGTTGACACTTAACAATAATCAATTTACAGTAAAAATGAAATTGATGAAATCAAAATAGTATTCATACAATACAACGGGAGGTCCGATATGGCAACACTCAAAGATATCGCCGAACTGGCGGGCGTATCCACAGCGACCGTATCGCGTGTACTGAACCTGGACGAGACGTTTTCGGTGACCGCGGAGACGCGGCGGCGCATCTTCGAGATCGCGCAGATGCTGCAGTACGGGGAGACGCCCCGGCAGGCCGAGCGGAAGCTGCAGATGGCGCTGATCGTACTCTATTCCGGGGCGGACGCATTGGAGGACCCGCATTACCTGAATCTGGAAAAACACGTCACAAGGGCGGCCAAGGACGAGCGCATCAAGCTGACGCGCTACACCGCGTCGGAGTGGATCGAGCGGAGCGGCGCGATCCGCTGCGACGGGATCCTGGTGGAGGGCTCGGCCGGACGCTTTGAACGGAAGCTGCGCAAGTCGCTGGAACATCGGAACGTTCCGGCGGTGCTGCTGGATTTCTGCTGCGCCGATCCGTCCTACGACTGCGTCTACAGCGACGACGACCGCACCGCAAAGCTGGCCTTTGACCATCTGCGGGCCTGCGGGTATGAACGCATCGGGTTCATTGGAGGAGGAAAACGGCTGCCGGCCGGCCAGGGAACGGACGGCGCGCAGGAGGAGACGTGGCAGGACCGCCGCACGGAAGCGTTCCGGAAACTGCTGCAGCGGCACGGCCTTTACCGGGAGGAGTGGTTTTGCTGCGGCGAGGGCTCCGTCTACGGCGCCGGCTGCCGGCTGGCGGAGGAACTGCTCGCCTGCGAAACGCGGCCGGAGGCGGTCTTTGTGATGAACGATTCCATGGCGCTGGGCGCCTGCAGGACCTTTGATAAAGCGGGGCTCGCCATACCGGACGATATCGCGGTGGTGGGCTGCAACGATATTCCCTCGGTGCGCTATCTGTCGCCGCCGCTTACGACGGTGAGTCTGCGGCCGGAGACCTTAAGCGGCATGGCGGTGCGCCTGCTGCGGGACCGCATCCTGCGCCGGGAGGAATACGGCGGCGTGCATGTGGTGGTGCCCGGCGAGCTGATCGTGCGGGGCAGCACCGCGTATCGGAGGGGGAGGCAGAGCTCCCGCAAGTGAGGAGGAAGAAAAAATGAAGACTGGATGGGTACGGCTGCGGCGCGCCGGGAGACCGGACGTTTCTTTTTTCGCTGCGCGACGCGGACGGAAAACTGCTGCAGACCGTGTCCAACGACGCGGACG
>CACZPX010000132.1 GCA_902783095.1 uncultured Lachnospiraceae bacterium | reverse complement strand
CGGTCGAATTCCCATTCGATGCGGCCGTTGATGCCGGGCAGCGGGTCGCCGGCCTTGTAGGTGTAGCCGTAGCGGTCGGTCTCGGTCCTGGCGTAATACTTTTCGCCGCGCGGATAGATGGCCTCCACCCAGTAGGTGCCGGGCTGATCCGGCAGGCCGGGCAGCGGCTCGCCCACACAGGCGCCGTTGTCCGCGTAGTAGCGGAAGGTGAAGGTGTCGTTTTCACCGGTGTTCTTCACCAGCTCGTGGCCGTAGGAATAGGCGCCAAAGCTGTCCTCGATCTGCGCCTGCAGATCCGGCGCGCCCGCCTTAAACGGCGTATCCGCGATGCGGCTTGCGATCACCGGGCGCGGCAGGTTGTTGTCGCCGGGGCGGTGCATCGCCACCTCGTGGCTGTAGCAGCTCTCGATCAGGCGGTCACGGATCTCCTCCGCGTCCGTGTTCTTTGCCGGGCTGTCCATCCAGTGGATGCGGTCCAGCAGGTCGGGCGTCTTGTCGGAGCGCATGAACGCGAACTGCGTGGTGAGCGCCTCGATGGCCTTTCTGTAGCTGCCGTCGCCCACCGTGGAGAGCACCACGGCGCGGTTGCCCTCCGGATGGCGGTAATTGTAGATCGCGTCGGTGTTCTCGTCGTTTAAGATCACCAGCGTGGCGCCCCACTGCGCGTTGGTCTTGCGGTTGGTGTCGAGCCGCCAGGCTTCCGTAAAGATGATGGTATCCATGTCCATATCGGTGCGGTAGGTGCCAAGGCTGCCGTCCGCGTTGATCCGGAAGCCGTAGAAGGTATCCTTTTTCACGTCCCCCTGCGTGATGCCGGAGGCGGCAGACATGGTGTTTTCAATGTAGAAGCTGAAGCGCTCCGGCACGTTGTTGACCGGGAAGGTGCCGATGAAGTTTTTGATAAACTGTTTGGCCTGCGCCTCGAATTTGGGCTGATCAGCTTCGGTAAAGCCCTCGCCGGTGATGGTGACGATGCGGTAGTCGTTGGCCACCAGTTCGTGCGAGTAGTGCGCGCCGTCCACCGGATAGAAGTCCGCCGCGTGGAAGGGCGTCTCAATGGTGAAGGGATAATTGAGCACGTAGGTCCGGCCCGCATAGCAGCCGGCGTCCGCACCGGCCTGCACCGTCACCTGCAGCACGTAGCTGCCCACGCCGCTGGGGCCGGGCAGGCAGCCGTCCGGATAGGAGAAGGTCCGGGACAGAGCCGTGCCGGGGGTGCCGTCAAAGTTCTGCACGTGCCAGGAGGCGGTGATGGTCAGAGCGTCGGCGCCTGCATCGTCCCGCAGGTTGATCGCCGGCATCTCCACGGGCTTGCCGTCATAGGCCTTGCCCAAAATGTCCGGATTGTAGCGGTCCTGCCACAGTTCGCCGTAGTTGTGGACCTCCGCGTGATCGTCCCCCTCCGGGACGTACGGGAAGACCGTCAGGACTTCGTAGCTGCCGATGGAATATACGGGCGTGTACTGCCGCACCGTAAAGTCGTTTTCGCCGCGGGCCGGCAGGGTGAGCGTCACGGGCTTTCCGTTCCAGGTGCCGGTAAAGACGGCCTGCACGTGATAGGTGCCCACCGCAAGCGTCAGGGGCGTATCCACCGGGACCGCATCGTACAGGACCCTGCCCGCCCCGTCCGAAACGGTCATGGTCAGCGTGCCGGCAACGCCCATGTTGTCGGCCTCGTTTCCGGTCAGGTTTTCCGCAAAAACTTTTTTGCAGCAACGCACGCGCACGGTCTCCGGGTTTTCCGGCAGGCGGATCACAAAATTCTCATGATTCAACAGCACCGGCGCGTTGTCGTAGAACATGTCGTTGTAGGGCGTAAACTGCAGCTGCGGATTGTGGGAGAGCAGGCACAGCGTGTTGCGCCACATCTCCTTGCAGAGCTCGCAAAAGCCGAACTCTTCCTTCTGCGTGGCGTCGTAGACCAGGTTGGCGCCTACAAAGCGCATCTTGCAGCGGTCGGTGGGGCGGAAGAGGTTCATGTACTCCGGCGTGGTGGTCACGCCCTCGTACCAGGGGTGCAGGCGCGTGCCGTTCTTGCCCAGCAGGCGCACCCAGGGATTCCACTTCTGGAAGTTTTTATTGAAGAAATAGTCGCGGTAGGCCACCTGCAGCGTGCGGTGGTAGTTCTCTTTGGCGTCATCCAGCTGGCCGGTGCCGGAATACAGGTACTCGTCCGGGGACCAGGCGATGTTGTGGCTGGTCTCATGGATGGATACGTCCACGTTTGCCCAGGAGAGGTTGGCGTAGCCACCGCCGGAGGCCGAGTAGGTGTCGGTGTTGAAGATCACGATCTTGGAGGAGTCGGTGTTTCCGGGGCAGTAGGCGTTGCCGGTCGCGATGCGCAGCTCGTCGTCCCCGCGGCCAAGCCGCTGCTGGTTGTTGGCCCAGGCGTGGCCCTTAAAATAGGTATCCTTCTGCGCAAAGCGGCCGTCGGCGCTCACGTCGCCGGAGATGCCCTCCTCGTTGGAGACCGCGTCCACGCGGATGATCTTGATGTTTTTGGTGAATTCGTTGAACGGGGCATAGGTCAGCACGATGCGCGTAAAGTGCTGCGCGTGATAGTGCCATTTGTCCATGTCCTGCGGGCGGAAGCCCTCGGCCAGAAGCAGCAGTACAAAGCAGTCCTCGTCCGGCGTATCGAGCGAGTCGGGCGTGATCACCGCATAGGGAAACTTTGCATACTGCGGGTCCAGACCGTACGCGGCCGGATCGCGCTGGGCGGGCACGCCGTCCATGCCCATCAGCCGGCACTCTTCTTCGTACATGTTCAGCCAGTTTTTGTTTTCAGATGTCATTTCATTCTCCTGTATCGTCATTTCCTAATAGGAGGTTTGATCTGTTGTGAGGACGTTAAGGACCGTCCCCGCGTCCTCG
>CACZPX010000131.1 GCA_902783095.1 uncultured Lachnospiraceae bacterium | reverse complement strand
TTACGGAAAACGCCTCCTGTCCTGCCATTCTTCCCGCAGAAGCCGCTGCCGGGTCTCCGCAGGAAGACCCCTCCGTCCTATACGGGAACGAATGCACGGCTCCCGCGACAGGCGCCGCATTCCGCCGCCTGCCGCCCGCGCTTCTGCAGCCTTTCGGCGAGCAGCTCCGGCTGCTTCCGGAGCCGCTTTCGCTGGACGGCTTAAAGGTACTGCGCCCCGGCCTGCATCTCGGGACCCTGGAAAAGGGCCGCTTTGTGCCCTCCCACTCTCTGGCACTGGCCCTGTCGTCCGCACAGGTCTCCAATGTACTGGATCTGACGGAGCATCAGGCCTGTGACTGGATCACCGGGCTCTCCCTCCCCTGCGACGCCGCCCCCGGCTGGTGTCTGGTCTGCGTGAACGGTTTCTCCCTTGGCTTTGGAAAAGTAAGCGGCGGGGTATGTAAAAATCATTATCCAAAGGGACTGCGCAGAAAAACCGTTGCAATCTAAGCGGTACGTAGTATAATAGGGCATTATTTGTTTTTTCAAGGCGGCAGGCACCGACCCGCCGCCGCGGCAAAATGCTTTATCATACAGGAAGTACGCACCATGACCAGAAGCTACACCATCTCCGACCTTTTCGGCATCAATCTTTTCAGCATGGAGACCATGCGCGAACGGCTCCCCCGGGAGATCTTCCGCGACCTGCAGCGCACTATTGAGGAGGATTCCACCCTAAGCCGCGCCACCGCGGACGCCGTGGCCAACGCCATGAAGGAGTGGGCCATTGAAAACGGCGCCACGCACTATACGCACTGGTTCCAGCCGCTCACCAACGTGACGGCGGAAAAACACGACTCTTTTTTGGGCGCGCCGGATTACAACGGCAACGTGATCATGGAGTTTTCCGGAAAAGAGCTGGCCAAGGGCGAGCCCGACGCCTCCTCGTTCCCGTCCGGCGGTCTGCGCGCCACCTTTGAGGCCCGCGGCTACACCGCCTGGGACTGCACGTCCCCGGCCTTCATCCGCGAGACTTCCGTGGGCAAGATCCTGTGCATCCCCACCGCCTTCTACGCCTACAACGGCGCGGCGCTGGACAAGAAGACCCCGCTGCTGCGCTCCATGGAGGCCTTGAACCGCGAGTCCCTGCGCCTGCTGCGGCTGCTGGGCAACACCACCTCCCGCCGCGTCACCCCCATGGTCGGCGCGGAACAGGAGTATTTTATCATCGACAGACAGAAATACCTGCGCCGCAAGGACCTGGTCTACACCGGCCGCACGCTGTTCGGCACCATGCCGGCCAAGGGGCAGGACATGGACGACCACTATTTCGGCGCCATCAGCGACCGCGTGGGCGCGTTCATGAAGGACGTGAACGAAGAGCTTTGGGCGCTGGGCGTCCCCGCCAAGACCCAGCACAAGGAAGTGGCGCCGGGCCAGCACGAGCTCGCCGCCATCTACAGCACCGTCAACATCGCGGCGGACCAGAACCAGCTGGTGATGGAGACCTTAAAGCGCATCGCCACCAAACACGACCTGGCCGTGCTGCTGCACGAAAAACCGTTCGCCGGCATCAACGGCAGCGGCAAGCACAACAACTGGTCGCTGATGACGGACGACGGCATCTCCCTGCTGGATCCGGGCCGCACCCCGCACGACAATACGCAGTTTCTGCTGGTCCTCACAGCCATTTTAAAAGCCGTGGACGATTACGCCGGCCTTCTGCGCCTGTCCGCCACGGACTACGGCAACGATTTCCGCCTGGGCGCGCAGGAAGCGCCGCCCGCCATCATCTCCGTCTTTTTGGGCGAACAGCTGCAGGACGTGCTGGACCAGATCGTAAGGGAGGGCCTGGCCACGCACAGCATCGCCCGCACCAGCTTTGAGACCGGCGTCGCCTTCCTGCCCAGCTTTTCCCGCGACGCGACGGACCGCAACCGCACATCGCCCTTTGCCTTTATCGGCAACCGGTTCGAGTTCCGCATGGTCGGCTCCGCCGACTCCATCGCCTGCGCCAACACGGTGCTCAACACCATCACGGCGGACGCCTTCGCGGAGATCTCCGCGGTCCTGGAACAGACGGACGACCGCATCGCCGCCGCGCACGAGCTGATCCAGAAATACGCGACGGAGCATCAGCGCATCCTCTTTTCCGGCAACGGCTATTCCAGGGAGTGGGTGGAGGAGGCCGCGCGCCGCGGTCTGCCCAATCTCCCGTTCTCCGTGGACGCCATCCCGGTGCTTCTGGAGCAGAAGACCGTCGATCTGTTCACGCGCAACCGCGTGCTGAACCAGGCGGAGCTTGCCGCCCGCGCGGAGATCCGTTACGAGATGTTCAACAAGCAGGTGCACACGGAGGCCCTGGCCACGCAGAACATCACGCACAAGCAGATCATCCCGGCCGTGATCAAATTCGAACGCCAGCTGGCGGACAACATCAACGCGATCCGCGGCGCGGCGCCGGGCTGCTCTACCGCCACCTCCGAAAAGATCCTGGCGCAGGTCTGCGCTTATCTGGACCAGGTCACGGAGGCCTCCGAGACCCTCACCTGCGTCCTGCAGCAGGCGGAAGCGATCGCCGATCCGGCTGCGGCCGCCCGCTTCTACACGGACGCCGTCCGGCCGGCCATGAACGCTGTCCGCGCGCCGCTCGACGCGCTGGAAAAGATCGTGGACAAAAGCCTGTGGCCCTTCCCCAGCTACGGCGATCTGCTGTTTGAAGTTTAAAAGATCCTCCGGGGGCGGTCCTGTTCCGCCCCCGGTCCTGCGTTTCCCGCTGGCATTCTGTGAAGAATCTTACCGGAAGCGGACAATCGTCTCTTTGCTGTTCATATCAACACATTTATCGGAACAAGTCTTATTGACACCATTTTAGTAATGTATTGCTTTTTCCCCTGCTTTTCTATATAATACTACATTATCCATCCATTGCGTTTTACGGTTTGATGATTTGTCTCTGCTTTTCGGCAGCGTCTTTTTTCTGTCGCGAAGCAAGTCTTTTCGTTCAATGTTGTCTGGTCTTTCGTGCCATCGCTCATTGGCACAAGCAACAGTAAAACGCATACCCGGAAGAGCTACGAGGAGGGGAAGATGAAGTATCTCAAGTACATCGCCAAACGTCTCTTGCTCGCGATCTTTGTCATTTTCATCATCGCGACGTTTACGTTCTGGCTGTCGAGAGCGATCCCCGGCGGGCCGTTCGATCTGGGCGACAAGCCCCTGCCTGCCACGGTCATCGCAAACCTGGAGCACAAATACGGCCTGGATAAGCCGGTGTTCCAGCAGTACCTGATCTACATGGAAAACCTGATCCACCTGGATTTCGGCGTTTCCATGCATGATTCCGCGTACACCGTCAACGACTATATCCGCATGAAGCTGCCCGCGTCGGCCACCCTGGGCTTCTTCGCACTGGCGCTTGCCGTGCTGCTGGGGATCCCCATGGGTATCTTGAGCGCATCCAAACAGAACGGCTGGGCGGACAATACCATCAAGGTGCTCACCACGCTGTTCATCTCGCTGCCGAGCTTCGTCATCGCCATGGCGCTGATGTACTTCCTCGGCTACAAGTGGGGCCTGCTGCCCATCGCCCGCTGGGGCACGGTCAAGCAGGCGATCATGCCGGTCATCACGCTCTCGCTCGGGCCGATGGCCACCATCACCAAATATATGAAGAGCAGCATGCTGGAAGTCTTAAACGCCGACTACATCCGCACCGCCCGCGCCAAGGGCGCCGGCCGCTTCCGCGTCACCTTCATCCACACGCTGCGCAACGCGCTGCTGCCGATCCTGACCATCATCGGTCCCATGTTCGCCGGCATCATCTGCGGAAGCTTCGTCGTGGAAAACATCTTTGCCATCCCCGGCCTGGGCCAGGCCTTCACCAACTCCATCTTCAACCGTGACTACACGATGATCATGGGCCTTACGGTGTTCTGGTCCGCGCTGCTGATCGTGGTGGTGCTCGCCATCGACATCATCTACACGTTCGTAGACCCGCGCATCTCGCTTGCCGGGGCAAAGGAGAAGTAAGCCATGGAAAACACCAACGTCAATACCGTAAACACCGATCCCGGTGCGATCCATTTTACAGAGGCCGATTTCCGGCCCGTCCCGCAGGAAGAACGCAACGCGGACAAGATCTACCGTCCGCTGTCCACCTTCTTAAAGGATGCGCTCTATCGTTTTAAGAAAAACCGGCTCGGCCTGGTGGGCATCATCATCATCTTCATCATGATCCTGATCGCCATCTTCGGCCCGATGTTCTCCTCCTACGACATCAACGATCAGAACATCCCGCAGATGAACCAGACGCCCTCGTCCGAACACTGGATGGGCACGGACAACCTGGGCCGCGACATCTGCGTGCGCGTCATGTACGGCGCCCGCGTGTCCTTAAAGGTCGGTTTCCTGGCGGCCGTCGTCGCCTTCGCCATCGGCGCCACCTACGGCGTCATCGCCGGCTACT